>DAOOQH010000239.1:0-4979 GCA_035388625.1 Chitinophagaceae bacterium
CTCTAGTTGATAGTTCAGCAAGCCATTGTCTCACAGATAGCACAGAATCCACAGATAATACCAATTCTAATTTACAAGTAGTCTAAACTACTTGTAAATTTTAGAATGGTTTATGCCGATATACTTTGAAAAGAGAACAATTGAAACAGCGAAGATTGAACTAAATTGGTAATATAATCGGTATATTTTTTGTATTTATCTGTGTTATCGGATTGATCTGTGAGAATAATTTTAGCAGAATCTCTGGTTTTGGTATTTATGATTCATGGAATTTTGCATTGGTGTATCTTTAAGGATAAGCATTGATATTTCAAGTTGAAAGGTGAATGAAATTGAATGGTTGAATATTCAACCAAAAGTAAATATTGAATACCGAATTCATATGGAGTTTAATCCCTTCAAAAATATTGAAACGATTATATAATATCAATCCTGACATCAAATCATGCTGAATCCTGAAGGGATTCTATGTTTATAGAAATTGATAAAACGATTGCCTCGACCCTGAAGGGGTCGCATGTGATTTTTGAATTGTTGATGATTGATAATGATATGCCGTTGTATAATGAAGGTAACAATTAATAGCATTGCTTTGATTTTGTCAATTCAACGAATCTTGAACTAGGTTAAAAAAATATTGTATTCTTGTACATTACATCATCATGTCTATTCATCTAAAAAATATTTCCATTCCATATATTTCAAGCAATAGGTCTGAATTATGGAATCATAATATTCATTTCGAACAAGGAAAATACTATCATATCAAAGCGGCTTCGGGCAAAGGAAAATCAAGTTTAATCCAAACTTTATTTGGACTGCAAAAAGATTTTTTAGGAGAGATTTTAATTGATGAAAAAAATACTAAGCACATAAGAATAGAAGATTGGTGTGATATACGTGCAAGTAAAATAAGTATCGTTTTTCAAGATCTAAAATTGCTAAATGATCAAACCGCCTTCATGAATATTGAACTTAAACGAGGGTTGACAAATTATTATGTTGAAGATAAAATAGTTGAACTGGCTGAACGTTTAGATATTAAGCATATTCTACATCGTAAAATTGACACACTATCATATGGTGAACGACAACGTGTTGCCATTGTGCGGGCACTTATGCAAGACTATCAGTATTTATTATTGGATGAGCCATTTAGTCATTTAGATGAGCAAAATATTTTTAATGCCTGTACGCTCATTCAAGATGAAACGATGAAGCGCAATGCAAGTATTTGTATCGTTGATTTAGAAGATGATGATCGTTTTAAGTATCACCAAAAATTATTATTGTAATTCATGAAAGTATTTTATCAATTATTTTCAAGTTCAAAGTCTAAATCAAATTGGTTTATTTATATCGCTATTTCTATTGGATGTCTTTTATTGCTTCTTTCATTTCAATTGTTTTTAAATGTGAATCAATTGATGAATGGTTCGCAACAGGTAAGTGATGGTTTTGAATATTTAGTGGTGAATAAAAAGATAACCAATGCGATGATGGGTAATCATGAAAACTCGTTTTTTACACAACAAGAAATTCAAGATCTAAAATCACAAAAAACGATCAGTGAGATTGCGTTTATAACCTCAAATAATTACGGAATCCAAGCACAAGCTTTAGGACAATTGGCATTTTCAACACAATTATTTTTTGAATCTTTGCCCGACCAATATTTAGATATTAAACCCAAGGATTGGAATTGGAATTCTACGAATCAAACAATCCCGATTATACTTTCATCGGAATATTTAAATTTATACAATTTTGGTTTTGCCTTAAGTCAAGGGCTCCCTCAAATGAGTGAAGAAACAATACAAGCCATTCCATTTAGTATCACTATTTATGACAAAAATCACGAAGCCAATTATACGGCTCGTATTGTTGGATTTACTCATCGCTATTCATCAATTTTAGTACCTATTGAATTTATGAATTATTGCAATACTGAATTTGGATCAAATCAACCTAAATCTATTTCACGAATTGTGATTCAAACAAAAGAGGCTGATCATCCAGATTTGGTGAAATACTTATCTGATCATAGCTATGCCACTCAAAATGAAAAATTGAAATCAAGCAAACTAAAGTCGATTGTGAATATGGTTTTTGCAATAGCAATAGTGCTTGGTTTGTTTATATTGGTGTTGTCACTTTTTCTCCTCCTATTCTATATCAAACTCTTAATTATTAAATCGACTAAAACTTTGCAGCTTTTATTTTTGATGGGTTATCAGCCAATCAAACTGCAAACAGAATTTTTAAAAAATGAAATCAAACCAATCTTAATTTTAATTTTTATTTCGATTCTTTTGATTGCATTAGGACAATATTTATTATCTATTTATTTGAATCAATATTCAATTCAAATTTCTTCGTTTATTTCATGGCAAACTATCTTGTTAGCCTTCCTTTTTTTATTAGGTATTTATTTATTATTGAGATGGCGATTGCGATTGATTCTGAATGAAGCAATTAAACATTAGTCATTTGCTAAGATTCGAATAAAAGGAATTGTATCTCTAATGTAAATTACCTACTCAAGACAAAGTTCCTTAAGCGCGAATAAATTTCCATTCACCACATTAAAATCAACTTCAGCAGCAATGCCATTCACTCGCCCCTTACAATTATGTTGCCAGAGTATCCACGGTCGTTTAACTCGTGGTTCGTTACATTGTTCGTAATGGGCAGCCCATAATGGGTAATCGTTAAACATGTCACCAAGGCGCTTATCGTAATAATCGACATTGGTATAAATAATTGGTTTTTTACCATATTTCTCCTCAAGTACATCAGCGCATTCCTTGAGTGCTTTTTGAATATTTAAATTCGACATTCTATTTGTTTCTTCAATATCAATTACTGGCGGTAAATCGCCTGATTCGAGATTTACTTTTGATATAAAAAAATTTGCTTGTGCTTTTCCGCTTTTATTCGGATGGAAATATAAATAAGCACCTCTCATAATATCATGTTCTTTCATTCCTTTCCAATTCTCTTTCAAACAAGGATCAGTTAAATGAGTGCCTTCAGTGGCCTTGGTGATTGCAAAAGAAATTCGTTGGCCTCGATCGCGCATTTTGCTAACTTCCTCCCAATCGATACATTTTTGATATCTTGAAACATCAATACCATGGGTTGTATAACCTGCTGGAATTTGAATACCAAAATTTGGGTAGAGTATAGGTTTATCAGAAATAAAAAATCGTTCGATCACTACAAATATGAGCAAAAGCAAGCCAATTATGGTTAGTGAATATTTTATTTGTTTAGACATCAATCGGAAAGAAAAGCAATGCTAGAAAACTATTGTTGGAAAAATAAAATATATTTGACAATTAATCGTTAATTACTGCGATGCGCAATTTTTTCATACTCATTTTTAGTCTTGGATTTACATCATTATCTGCTCAAGTTAATGGTGGTGAACAAATATTTGAATTTTTGCGTTTGTCGCAAAGTCCTCATATTACAGCTTTAGGAGGTATTGCTGTTAGTAGCCCATCGAGTGATATTATGATGACCACTGGTAACCCTGCATTATTACGACCAGAATTTCATACCAATTTAGGATTGAACTATAATCTATACTATGCCGGTACCAAAGTTTCAAATATGGTATATGCTCATCATATCAAAAACCTCAATACCACCTTCGCCTTAGGTATTCAACATTTAAACTATGGCAGTTTTAGGTTGATGGATGACATTGGAAATTTTGTGGGTGATGCAAAAGCGGCTGATTATTCAATCAATCTTTCAGCATCAAGATCATATCTTGATAAATGGCGTTATGGTACAACTTTAAAATTTGCAAATTCAAGTTTAATTGATAAAAAAGCGAGTGCTTTACTTGCAGATATTGGTGTAGCCTATGGCGATACAAGTCGGCAATGGTATGTTGGAATGGCAGTGAAGAATGCCGGTGTGATGATAAAAAATTATGAAAAACAAATGAATCAACCTTTGCCTTTGGATTTACAAATTGGTATAACAAAAAAATTCAAAAAGGCACCTTTTTCAATTATGGTATTGGCCCATCATTTACAAAAATGGGATGTTCGTTATGATAATCCAGCAGATCAAACCGATAATCAATTATTGTTTACCGATACCACAACCAACACAAAAGAGAAAACCTATTTTGCTGACAAATTATTTAGGCATTTTGTTTTTGCAATTGATATCAATCTGGGCAAGCGACTTGAATTGAGCGCAGGTTATAATCATATGCGTCGATCAGAATTAGCCATTGAAGAGAAAAAAGGGATGTCGGGATTTTCGTTTGGAGGAGGTTTGTATTTAAATAAATTTATTCTTCATTTTGCTCAATCCTATTATCATATTGCGGGAGCATATACTGAAATTGGGTTGAATTTTAAGCTCAATCAATTAATAGGATTGGGTACAGGTGGAAATAAAATTAACTGGAGTGAAAAGTTTGCTAAGAGTTATAATTAGCCATCCTGTCCATCTAATTCTCTTCTCACTTTCATAAGTCTTCAATCTTAATTGAATAAGATATTCCTTAACTATGAATTAGTTTCCCTAGATATACATTTATACTTTATATAAAATGAATTCATATTTAAGTTTGATTGAACTTTAAGCTTCATTCATGTGAATTCATTTGTAAAAGAATATTTTACTTTTTCTAAAAGTCAACAAAGAGCTATTTTGGCCTTGTTGAGTATCATACTTCTCTTGTCGCTTGTCAACTTTTTTTTACCTGCATCATTCAATGATTCTAATACGAATTCAGAAATAAATTTAAAGTCATTAATGGCACAAATTCAAATTGACTCTAATTTAAGTGATGGATATAGTAATTCATTTTTAAATAAAGGGCAGGATACGAAATTAACGCCTTTTAAATTTAATCCCAATACCTTGAGTGAAGATGGTTTTGTAAAACTTGGCTTGAGAGAAAGGCTTGTGAAAACATTGATTAACTATAGAAATAAAGGTGGAAAATT
>DAOOQH010000240.1:0-4975 GCA_035388625.1 Chitinophagaceae bacterium
TCAGCATCTGTTACTTTTTCTGCTTCCACCATAACACGTAACTCTCTACCAGCTTGAATTGCATACGCTTTTTCAACGCCATTATAACTCATTGCTAAAGTCTCTAATTCTTTAATACGTTGAATGAAACTTTGCATAATTTCACGACGAGCGCCAGGTCGAGCACCACTAATTGCATCACAAGCTTGAATGATAGGTGAAATAATATATTGCATCTCCATTTCATCATGATGCGCACCAATTGCATTCACTACAGATGGGTGTTCGCCATACTTTTCTGCAAGTTTGGCGCCTAATAAGGCATGTGATAATTCTGTCTCTTCATCAGGTACCTTCCCAATATCGTGTAATAAACCAGCTCGTTTAGCCAATTTCGGATTTAGTCCAAGTTCAGCCGCCATAATTCCACATAAATTGGCCGTTTCGCGTGAGTGCATTAATAAATTTTGACCATATGAAGATCTAAAACGCATACGACCAACCATTCTTACCAATTCTTTATGAAGACCATGCACACCAAGTTCAATAACTGTTCTCTCACCGATTTCCATCACTTGTTCTTCAATCTGTTTTTTGGTCTTCTCCACAACTTCTTCAATTCTGGCAGGGTGCATACGACCGTCTTGAACTAAACGCTGTAATGATAAACGAGCAATTTCACGACGTAATGGATCAAATGAACTTAAGATAATAGCCTCTGGTGTATCATCTACAACCAAATCAACTCCAGTTGCCGCCTCTAATGCTCGTATATTTCTACCTTCACGACCAATAATTTGACCTTTAATATCATCACTTTCCAAATTAAACACTGTAATTGCGTTTTCAATGGCTGTTTCAGCAGCTGTTCTTTGGATAGTTTGTATAATAATTTTTTTAGCTTCTTTGCTTGCTTTCAATTTGGCCTCTTCAACAATTTCTTGAACATGAGCCATCGCATCAGTTTTGGCCTCGTTTGTAATAGCTTCTATCAACTCCTTTTTCGCATCTTCAGCCTTTAAATTAGATACTTTTTCTAATTTCTTAATATGTTCATCATGTTGCTTCCCTAATTCTTCTTGCTTTTTACTGACTACCTCTAACTGACGATCTAAATTGATCTTTTTTTGATCATATTCCTGAATCTGTTTTTGTGCTGCCTGTGTTTTATCATTCAAATCTTTTTCTTTGAGCTTAATTCTGCCCTCAGATTCAACCAATTTTACATTTCTTTGGTTTACTTCTTTCTCATGTTCGGATTTTAGTTGTAAAAAACGCTCTTTTGCCTCAAGCATTTTCTTTTCTTTCAAAGTTTCACTCTGTAATTGAGCATCTTTAAGTATTCTATCTGCTTGTAATTCAGCGTCTGCAATTAATTTATCTGTGTTTTTATTGAATATAAATTTTCCGGCAACGATGCCAATTAATAATGCAACAATTGCTGCAATGACTGTAATTATTGTTGAGTCCATATTTTATTTTATTTATCATTGAGTATTTCCTTATTATATTAAAAATAAATATAAATGAAGAATTTGTTAATGCGCGAAGTTAAGAAAATTATTGAACTGATTAAACTAATTGCTTTTTATTTGATTAAAGCCTTTCTAAACGCTGATTTCAACTTATAGACCAAGATCAATACCTGTATTTTTTACTATATTTGTCGATGATGAAAAAAAATCAATCTATTGGAATTTTTGATTCTGGCATAGGTGGACTCACAGTTGCTAAGGCGATTTCGGCTCTTTTACCCAATGAATCACTTATTTATTTCGGTGATACCGAGCATATGCCCTATGGCGATCGATCGGCTGAACATATTCGAGGGTATTCTGAAAATATTGCTGAATTTTTAATTGCAAAAGGTGCTAAAATTATTGTTATCGCTTGCAATAGTGCTTCTTCAGTTGCTTATCAAATGTTGAAAGAAAAATATCAAGGCAAAATTGATGTGGTGGGAGTAATTAGTCCGGTGGTTGATTATATTATATCAAAGGATATTAAAAAGGTTGGAATTATTGGAACGAAAGCAACGATAGGTAGTAAAAATCACGAGATCTTATTAAAAGATAAAAAATCTAATATCAAAGTTGCCTCATTAGCAACACCTTTACTTGCACCAATGATTGAGGAAGGTTATTTTAATAATAGTATATCGCAAACCATCATCAATTCATATTTATCAAATTGGCGGTTTAAAGGAATTCAAGCCTTGGTACTTGCATGTACACATTATCCACTCATTAAAAAAGAAATACTTAAATATTATAATCAACATGTTGAGGTCATTGACACCACAGAAATAGTTGCACATGCTGTAAGAGAATCATTATCTGCACAAAATTTACTTTTTTCAGGCAAAAGAGGAAAAGATAGATTTTATGTTTCAGAATTCACTGAGAGTTTCGAAAAAACAACGAAGATATTTTATGGGAGTCAAGTTCAAATTGAGGAGATTAAATTGTAAATTGATTTAAAAAATAAATCAAATCGCTAAAAGATAAAAAACCGTTCGTGCGCGGTTTCAAATATTATCAAATACTCTCACTATCTTCGTGCCTTACATAAAGATAATCATGAGTCATTTGATCAACAAACCAAAAATTGGCATTACAACTGGAGATATTAACGGCATTGGTATTGAACTTATCATCAAGACTTTTGCCGATCATCGCATTCTTGAATATTTCACACCCGTAATTTTTGCGTCGAATAAAGTCATTAATTTTTATAAAACTTTAATGGGCGAAACTAATTTTCAGTATACAGGTACGAAGGATTTTAATGGTCTCAATTTAAAAGGCATCAATGTATTTACTTGTTGGGACGAGGAAGTAGCCATGAACCCAGGACAGATTACAGAATTAGGTGGAAGATATGGAATACGTTCATTAATGGTGGCTACTCAATGTTTAAAAGATGGACAAATTCAAGGTTTAGTAACCAACCCTATTCATAAAAATAATTCGCAGACAGCTGATTTTAAATATAGTGGACATACTCCTTTTTTGAAGGAAAAATTTGGGGCAAAAGATGTGGCCATGATGATGTGTAGTGATGATTTAAAAGTATCGTTACTAACCGAACATGTTGCCTTGAGTGAGGTAGCGAAAAACATTTCCGTTGAAGGCATCATAAGTAAAGTAAAAGTAATTAAAGACAGTTTGATAAAAGATTTTGGTATTGTGGCTCCTAAAATTGCCGTTTTATCATTGAACCCTCATTCAGGTGATGATGGACTAATTGGCAATGAAGAACAAACTATTATTCGACCAGCGGTTGAGAAACTAAAAGATGAAGGTCATTTAGTTTTTGGACCATTTAGTGCGGATGCTTTTTTTGCTCGCCAAGCCGACAAACAATTTGATTGTACCTTAGCCATGTATCATGATCAAGGTTTGATACCATTTAAAAGTTTCGATAACGGTTTAGGTGTAAATTATACTGCTGGCTTACCGGTGGTGCGCACGTCGCCCGATCATGGAACTGCTTTTGATATTGCTGGTAAAAATATTGCTGATAATAGTTCGTTTATAAATGCCTTATTTCAATGTGTAGATATTATTCATCATCGTGAGGGCCATATTGATCGAACCAAAAATAAACTTAGAAAAAGTAATTTACAATACCAATTAAAACGATCAAAAGAAGATATAGAAAATTAGAATGAAGTTATTTTTAAAATAAAATTTCATTTGTTGAATACGATAGAAATCAAACCCAAAAACTATAAACTATTTAATTACACTATTTAGAATATGGAAGAGAATAAAAATGATGAGGAGCTCGAAAAACTTCGGTTAGAAAATGAAATTAGAAAAATTAAACTTTCGTTAGAAACGGGTGCAACTTTTATTGAAGGGCCTGAAATGTCGTCATTACCACCAGAGGTTGAGAATGAATTTTTAAATTATATCGAACAGTTTGAAACCATGAGTGCCGACTCTCCTAAAATATCTGTATTTGAAAAATTAGGAAGTCCATCCTTTAAGTTTGTACAAGATATACCAGATGATCGTATTGAAGAAGAGTTAGAAAAATTGCGTGATCTAATGGATGAAAAAGGCATTGCCATTGATTCAATATACGATGTTGATGACCGAGAAATGTATCGGTTTATTACTGAAGAATTATTTAAACATGAACTGTATGATATGTTTAAATTAGAAGGTATGGTGACTCAATTCACTTATGAAGAGTTTCATCCTAATGACGAAGAAGATATTAAAAAAAATGCCAACGAATTTTATCAAACTTTCTTTAATAAAAATCACAACTACTATACTTATCATACTTCAACAAAAACGAATACTTGGTTTGAAGACTTTAGAAATGCATATCAAGATTTTATCACTCAAGGATTCGAAATTATCGAATTCACTATGAGTGAAAACGAAGCAGTGCTTATTTTTGATATCGATTTTCTTGGAATACTTGACGAAAGACAAACTCATCAATACAAAGGTAGAGGCAAAATGACAATGGAAAATGATGGTTATTGGTCAATATCAAAGGTTGAATTTCCAGAGGTGAACTAAACACAAATATTCATTATCCCAATATGGTCGGTAGCAATTGATCCTTCTCTGATAATATCATTTCGCTAGGCTTTAATTGCCAATCAATTTGCAAACTTGGATCATTATAAATGATGCCTCCTTCAGCATCCTTATGATAAAAATTATCACATTTATAAAAGAAAATCGTATTGTCTTCTAATACAGAATACCCGTGTGCAAAGCCTCGAGGTACAAATAATTGCAAATGATTTAGTTCTGACAATTCAATTGCAATATGTTGTAAATAGGTTGAAGATTCTGGTCGTATATCAACAGCAATATCTATTACTCTTCCTTTAATAACGCTTACCAATTTTGCTTGTGCATGTTCACCTTTCTGAAAATGCAATCCACGCAATATGCCGAAATTAGATTTAGCTTGATTATCTTGAACAAAATCTATATCAATTCCAGAAAGTTGTGTAAACTTTTTT
>DAOOQH010000241.1:0-4844 GCA_035388625.1 Chitinophagaceae bacterium
GTGTTTATTTTGGTCAGGTATTGTGTGCATCATTTGGCAAATTTGCATTTGGTAATTTTTATAAATCGAAGCAGGCATCAGAAAATTGGGTAGGGGTTAAATATCATATTCAATTGAATTTTCCAAACGATACTATTGCTTTACATAATTTTAGAGGTGGTTATTGTGGCATTTCAAAAATTGATCAAGATAAATATTGTTTATGCTATTTAGTAAAGTCATCTCAATTGCGAAAATCAGGCAATCAAATTGATCAACTCGAGAAAGAAATTCTTCAACAAAATCCTTATCTAAAAGAAATTTTTGCTAAGGCGAAATTTTTATATGATAAACCCTTAACTATTTCCAATATAACTTTTTCTGTAAAAAGGCCTGTGCATAATCATGTGTTTTATTTGGGTGATAGTGCTGGTACGATTGCACCCTTAAGTGGTAATGGAATGAGCAATGCCATGAGGAGTGCGGATCTACTTTCGAAACATTTATTAAGCTTTTTAAATGGTCAGCTTACATTCAATCAAGTAGAAACAAATTATACTAAGGATTGGAACAATGCTTTTCAGAAAAGGATTTGGGTCGGGCGAATTATTCAACATCTTTTTTGTAAACATTTTCTCACAAGTAGTTTTATTCAACTTGTGAAGCTAATTAAGCCATTACGCTTAATGATCATCAAGCAAACACATGGTGAAAAATTTTAGTGAAGTTTTTTAAGGTCTTGTAAGGATAATTTTATTCTGCCGTCAAAAGCACTTTAATTCAACATAATTTTACATTTATCATTTCAAATATCATTATTCTCTACTATGAATTTTAAACCAATCATTATTTATTTTATTAAACTAGTTGCTGTGATTATTATGATTCAAACACTTTATTTTAAGTTCACAGCTCACCCGCAGTCTGTTGCTTTATTTACAAAAATTGGATTCGAACCCTATGGCAGAATTGGAATTGGAATACTTGAATTAATAGCTTCAATTTTAATTTTAATACCACGTACAACTTTATTGGGGGCAGGTTTAGGAGCAGGTTTGATGAGCGGCGCACTTTATTTTCATTTAACATCTTTAGGTATTGCAGTTGATAGAGATAATTTTTTGTTTTATTACGCGATTATAGTTTTTACCGCTTGTTTAATATTATTGATTATTTTTAGAGCACAATTATTACAGTTCATGAAAATTATTTTCGCCAAAAAAGAACTATCTCTTAATACACTATTACTAATAAGTATATGCACAATGTTTTCGAATTGTACATATTCGCAAGAAAAATCAACAATGTCAACAAACACAAAAAACAAATTCTACTCAAAAGAGGATTCAACAAAATTAAAAATTAGCGATGCCGAATGGGCAAAAGAACTCGATGCGATGACCTATAATATTGCTCGTGAAAAAGGCACAGAAAGAGCCTTCACCGGTCAGTATTGGGATCATTTTGATCAAGGCATCTATCGATGTAAAGCATGTGGAAATCCATTATTTAAATCGGATGGAAAATTTGAAAGTAATTGTGGTTGGCCATCTTTTTTTGAGCCTATCACACCTACTAGTGTGTTATTTGCAGAAGATAAAACCTATGGTATGGTGAGAACTGAGGTTATGTGTGGTCGTTGTGATGCGCATCTCGGACATATATTCGATGATGGACCACCTCCTACATATAAAAGATATTGTATCAATTCTGTAATTATTGATTTCGAAAAGAAATAATCGAATTGCACATCTAAAAATTTAAACGAAATACATGAAATATAATATATTGCCCATCTTGTCCATGCTTATTTTCACACTAAGCTGTGGCGCCAAAGAAGGAACCTTGCAGAATAAAAGCATATTTGATGAAATGGAATCAAAAAATAAAACAATGAATAAAATAATAGATACAGCCACAGTTGGCGGAGGATGTTTTTGGTGCACTGAGGCACAATTACAACAACTCAATGGTGTTCTTACTGTTACTTCAGGTTATGCCGGAGGATCAGTAGCTAACCCAACATATAAAGAAGTTTGCACTGGTTTAACGGGTCATGCAGAAGTGATACAGGTTACATTTGATCCTTCTATTATATCCTACGACGAACTTCTTGCAGCGTTCTGGCAAGCCCATGATCCTACCCAATTAAATAGACAAGGTAATGACATCGGTACACAATATCGTTCTGTAATATTTTATCATAATGAAGAGCAAAAAAGAATTGCAGAAGATTATAAAAAACGCTTGAATGACGAAAAAGCTTATGATCAGCCTGTTGTTACCGAAGTGTCTCCTTTGCCTATATTTTATAAGGGTGAAGATTATCATCAAAACTATTTCAACCAAAATGCATCACAAGGTTATTGTCAATTTGTAATTCAACCTAAGCTCGATAAATTTAAAAAGGTATTTAAAGACAAATTAAAGAAATAGGTCACAAAAATTTTTAATAAATTATAAAATAGAATGAAGAAATTAAGTATTGTTGTTATTCTTTTGGCTTTGGCTTTTAATCTCCAAGCACAAAAAAAGAAAAACCCATATTTGAAGCAAACAACTTCAGAAGCAGGAATTAGTTTAGCCACTAGTGGAGAGTTGTCAATGATCACATTATCTGCAAACCAATATTGGGGCGTTGGCAGAAAGAAACGAAATTTCAAATTGGGCTTGGGTGCTCGTCTAACTTCATCATTCGGAGGCGATGGTCTAGTTTATATGACAGCGCCTGCAAAATTGACAAGTGGTAAGACTGGACCAGGCGTATTTTTTTCGGAGCAAGTTCCGCAAAATATTGATACATTGAAATTAGATGCAACGCAAGTCAATGCGATCAATTTATTTTTAGCATTACGCTACGATTTTAAAAAGAAATGGGGTGTTGAATTTAATATAGATTTAGCTGGTTTTTCATTCGGAGGTTCGCAATCCTCAATACTAACATATGGCGAAAATAGCAATGCAACTAGAACCGTGAATTCAAAACCAAGTTCAAAAAATTTGCTTTTAATTAGTGATAACGATATCGGATCTTTGAATTCTGAATTGGTAATATCCTATCTTTATAAAAATAATCTCAAATTTAAAGTGCTTGCGTCTTTCTTGTTTAACGAGTATACAGTTGATAATCCGGTTTTATACACCAATTCAATAGGAACTGTAGTTGATGCAGAAACATACAGAGTAAAGGCATTAGCTTTTGGTATTGGCGCTAATTATATTTTCAAACACAAAAAATAAATCGAATGACAAAAATAAAAATCTTCTTAGTTTCTCTTATTTTAATTTCTTATTCAACTCAATCATTTTCTCAAGTTTGGAGTAATGTTCAATTTGTAAAGGCAGAATTTTCGCTCAAAAATGCTGGGATTACCGTGAATGGTAAATTTACTGATGTGGTAGCTGCTGTAAGTGTAGATCAAGCCAGTATTGCAAACTCAAGTTTTAGTGGCACAATTCAAGCAAAATCAGTGAATACTGATAATACAACACGTGATAATCATTTAAGAAATAAAGCGGAATTTTTTAATGTTTCGAAGTACCCAACCATTACAATGAAAGCAGTAAAGATCAATCCAATTCCTAATGATCGATCGTATAAAGTTGATTGGATTATTACTATGAAAGGGATCAGCAGAAAACTTACTACAGATGTTTTAATCAATCGAACCGACAATTCTATTTTTATATTAACTGTATTTAAAATTAATCGTCGTGATTGGAAAGTTGGAACAAAAGGAATTCTGATGAGTGATGATGTATTAATTACATTGAGTGCAAATTTATTAAAGTAATGTATGCTTAAACATCTTTCTAATTCAGCCAATTATAGTTTGCATCAATTATATGATGTACTTGATCAAACCAATGATACCCAATTTTCTCAGCCTTTATCAATATTATTTCAAAGTAGTATTGGAATGCATGTACGTCATATCATTGAATTTTATCAATGTATGATACTTGGAGTAGCCACAGGATCGATTCATTATGATGGAAGAGAAAGAAATCATAAAATAGAAACGGATATTGAGTATGCGAAAGAATGTATAGTGACATGTATACATCATATTAGTGAGATTGAAATCAATAATGATTTATGCTTAATCACTTCACAAGATCTTTCAAATGAAAGTTTCAGAATCCCGACCAATGTTTATCGTGAATTAACTTATTTAATTGAACATACCATTCATCATATGGCCATTATTAAAATGGCTTATAATGAAACTTATCCTTTAGTAAAACTACCTGCTGATTTTGGTATAGCTTATTCAACTTTAAAATACCAAAAGTCTTGTGCACAGTAACCTATCTTCCGATATCAAATTCGTCATTTATTCTTACACATAATCGTGATGAACATTTTACAAGAAGTATTGCCAACTTACCTGCATTTTACACAAAAAATAATCAACGTATTGTTTATCCAAAAGATGAACAAGGAGGTGGAACTTGGTTTGCAAGTAGTGATAAATATACACTCTGTTTACTCAATGGAGGATTCGAAAAGCATCAGCCAAAGCCGCCGTATAAGCATAGTAGAGGTTTAGTAATACTTGATTTTTTTGAGTTTGATTCTGTTGAATCATTTAAAGATGATTATGATTTTTCAGGCATAGAACCTTTTACGTTATTAATTATTGAACACGATAGTTTAAAACTATTTGAATTCATTCAAACTGAAACAAATATTCATTATCGTGAACTAAATGCTCATCAACCTGCTATTTGGAGTTCTACAACTTTATACTCTAACGAAGCAAGAAACTTGCGTTTAACTATGTTTAGCGAATGGCTTCTTAATCGTAAAATTTATTCACAAGAAGCGATTATTCAATTTCATAAATATAAGGAATCACATA
>DAOOQH010000242.1:0-4827 GCA_035388625.1 Chitinophagaceae bacterium
TGGAATTATGAAAAAGTATATCCAAGAATTTATTTCAGTATTCTCGGTCAGCCTCCTGATACTAACCAATAGGTAAATCTTAAATTAATTGAATCTACCAAACCAATTCGCTTCTTTGTTGGGAAAGTAAAGATTATAAATTTCGAATCAATTCCCCACAATACGGACATACATTCCATAATTTTTCAAGTTGGCTAAAACATTTTTTACACGTAATAATTTTTTCAACAACAGACTTAATCGGAATACTTGATCTGACTGTGAATATTTCGGGTATTTCTTTAATAAAGCTCGATTCGTTACCTTTTTCAGTAATTAAAAAAAGTTTGTCCTTTGCCCTTGTAATGGCAACATAAAACAAACGTCGTTCTTCTTCAAGCAATATATCGTGATTCGCTTTTTTAATCACTTGGAAAATTCTGTCCTCTAACCAAATGTCAGGGAATCCGCCGCTTCCTTCTTTGAGTCCAAGTATGAAAACTACTTTTGCTTCAAGTCCTTTCGCGGCATGAATTGTTTTTGCTTGAACTTTAATGCCTTCGTTTTTGAATTTGAAGAAATAGGGAGAGTACATTTTCGTTCTGCGATAAAGAAATAGGATATCATCACTTGCGAAGCCTTCTTTGAATAATTCATTCACACGTTCAAAACAGAATTGAATATTTTCTTCTTCACTGCTTCCAGCGAAAACAACTATTTTATGTTCTGATTTTTTAGATGAATAAACTTCTTTTTCAACCTTGTTTTTATTATTCTTTATCACTTCATTACTTGCTCCTACAATATTATCCGTACTCCTATAGTTCAAATTTAATTTAACCACATTGGCATTTGGAAAATGATTTTCAAAATCTACAATATAATTTACATTCGATCCTCTAAAGCCATAGATACTTTGCCAATCATCACCTACACAAAAAAGTTGTGATTGGTCTGTCAACAAAAGTTTAATCAATTCAACTTGTAAATTGTTGACATCTTGAAATTCATCAACTAAAATATATTTGTACTTATGCTTATATTTATTCGCGATGTCTTCATGATTTTTAAATAGAGATGTGCTTCTTGAAATCAAATCATTGAAATCAAGATAAGATTTGTTGGTGCAATATTCAATATATTTTTTTACGAGCGGTATTGCCAATTCGTAAAAATTTCTCACGCGTTCATGCTGATCTTTTCTTGCATCAGAAAGCACGTTGTCGATCTCAATATTCTCAACCTTAATCATGTCGGTGATTCGCATGATTTGTGTAACAAAATCCTTTACATTTTCATGATAGCCATTGAATTCCTCTTTGAAATTAAGTGAAATAGTTTTAAAATAATTTGAAGGTAGCCTATTCTTTAAGATGCTATCCAAAGTGTGATTAAAAAGAGCTGAATCATTTGTCATATTCTCAAATGTTTTCACAAGTAATAAATTCCCGAGATGAAACTGTTCTTCTTTATTTGCCATAGAATAGCTTTTGTCAGTAACATGTTCGATGTATAGATTTGCGTCAGGAATAAAGAAGTCTGGGCGAAAGTAAAAGTCCTTTACATTCAATAATGGTTCGTATACAAATTTAATGGAATGTCTGTATAACCAATCAGCAATAAACTGTTCAGATTTTGAACGAACTTTTGTTCCATCCAATGAGGTATAATATTTGCCATCTCTAGGAATAAATTTATTATCTGTTTTGTTTAGATGAACTTTATCAATGATATAATCAAGTATATATCTTTTGAGTTGCAGTAAATAAGAGATGTCTTCGCATTGTTCAATTAATAATTTATGTATGACTTCAAAGACGGTTTCTGGGGCCACATTCTTTGAAAGGTCATCCTCTTCATCACGTTTCTCATCACCAATAATTTTAAATTTATTGTCGAATTCATTTACTCCATAATTTCTGAGAATGCTATAACAAAAACTATGAAATGTGCGCACTG
The DNA here is from genome assembly GCA_035388625.1 of Chitinophagaceae bacterium. Taxonomy (GTDB): domain Bacteria; phylum Bacteroidota; class Bacteroidia; order Chitinophagales; family Chitinophagaceae; genus OLB11. Next base: position 1,939 of record DAOOQH010000242.1, read on the forward strand.
TTAAACTATCAACCCATTTGTATTTCTTTTGTTGAAGGTAACGGATTTGTTCTTTTTCTATTTTGTTTAAGTTTTTACTAGTAATAATTTCTTCATATTGTCCGGTATTGTCGGCTGAAACTATTAATCTATCCAACATCTCGTTTGTTGCATTCTTGGTAAATGTGATGGCAAGAATGCTAGAAGGGCTGACTCCAAGTTCTTCGATTAGATAAATTATTTTCTGTAAAAGAGTCTTGGTTTTTCCTGAACCTGCACCAGCTAGTACTAAAAGGCGTTTGTCGGTGCTGACAACAGCTTCGTTTTGTTTGTCGTTTAAGGCGCTTAGGTCAGTTTTAGGAGTAGCCAATTTGATGGAAGTTTAAAGTCCTAAGATAATACAATACTTTAAATCATCATATTGAGGATTATGATAGGATGAGTAATCAAACCTCTATTGATGTTATTACCAAGAAATTCTAGGTAGAAATATTATGCAAGGGGTTCAAACAAACCTTATGATAATTTGCTTATTCTATCGTCTAGTGCCACCACCTACCGAAACTAAACCCCAACAATGGCGAAATACTGATTGAAAAATTTGAGTAGAATTTTCGCGGCCGTGATTGAGGCGGTACCCCGCATCCCAGCGCTTTGGTTGGGAGCGGAGTATGAGCCGAAAGCACGATAAGCCGCCCAAATAAAATATAATAAATATAGAGAACTACGTAATGAAATTTTGATTTCATACTTCCGGATTCAATAAAAATTTATCCACTTACTAAAAGTTTTAGTTTGCTAAATCTTTGTGATAGCAATTTCAATGAATGACTTTTTATGTCGTTTAAATTTGGCTATGCAATTTAATGAAATTGAATATCGAGTGAAATTAGAAACCATGCTTTATCAGCATACCCAAAGACAGGCGTTGACAAAACATGAGCTCTATCAATTAGTACATGAAGTAAAAACATATACTGAAGGCTTATTGGGGCCATTCTCTGTTTCGGTATTGCCCTATTTTCATAGCTCGAATCATATTTGTAAACTAATTATTTATGTTAGGCCGAATCAAGAAAAATTTAATTTACAGAACGATTATTATTTTGATATTTTTTTAAAGTCGGGATAAATTGAATTTATATTCATTTTAATGTCATCCTTATCTACTATTTTTTATATCATGATTTACCAAAATAAGATTCACTCCTCTGCACTATCTTGCATACGAATTCATCACCCAATGCCCACCCAACTGAGCGATAAAACTATTTTTTCGTTACTCGAAGTCACCAAGAGTATTCAACGAACACTAGAGGAAAGATATAAATCAACCTTTTGGGTGAAGGCTGAAATGAATAAATTAAATCATTATAAACAGTCTGGACATTGTTATCCCGAACTGCTCGAAAAGAAAGATGGACGCGTGATTGCACAAGTAAAATCAACACTTTGGAAGGATGATTATTATCGTATCAACCAACAATTTCAGCAAGTATTAAAAGAGAATTTGAAAGATGGGATCAAGATTTTATTTCTGGCAAAAATTACTTTCGATCCCGAGCATGGCTTATCACTGCGAATTATTGACATCGACCCAAGTTATACTTTGGGTGATCTAGAACGTGAAAAACATGAAGCAATTGCATTATTAAAATCTGAACATATTTTTTTACTAAATAAGTCAATTTCACTTCCTTTATTACCACAAAGAATAGCTATTATTTCTGTTGAATCGAGTAAAGGCTATGCCGATTTTTTAAAAGTGATTGATTCTAATGCATGGCACTATAAGTTCTTTCATATGCTGTTTCCTTCATTATTGCAAGGTGAAAAAGCGGTTGATTCAATGATTGCTCAGTTAAATCAAATAAAAAAAGTGATCCATCATTTCGATATTGTTGCCATTATCCGTGGTGGCGGTGGCGATGTGGGTTTATCGTGTTATAATCATTATTCGTTAGCGCGTGAAATTGCACTTTTCCCAATTCCTGTTTTTACGGGTATTGGGCATGCAACCAATGAAACAGTGGCTGAAATGATATCACATACGAATGCAATTACACCTACTAAATTAGCAGAAATTTTATTGCAACAGTTTCATAATTTTTCGGTTCCTGTTCAACATGCTCAGGATAAAATTATTGATAAGTCGCACCGTATCATGAGTGATGAACGAACGCGCTTAAAAACTGAAGTCAAGATGTTTCGTTCAGTTACTGAAAATATTTTGCTTCATCATCACAATCAACTTCAGTCCAATACCCAAACATTATTGCAACAATCTACGTTTATTTTTTCGCGTCAACATGATCAACTTACCGCTTTGAAATTGATGATTGCAAGGTCGAGTACAGCCCAGTTCATTACCCATAAAGTCATTTTATCTCAGCTTGGTAGCCAAATGGCTAAGTCAAGCAACCATGCGATTGAGATGAGAAAATCGAAAATCCTTCAATTAAGTCAAGAGCTGATTGACAAAACAAAAGTGTCTATTCGAAGCAACAAAACTAATTTAACTAATATCGAAAAAAATGTGAACAATATGAGTCCAGATAATGTATTAAAACGTGGTTATAGTATTACCTTTTTAAATGGCAAATTGGTGAAGGATGTGAATCAGCTAAAAGCTGGCGATACTATCAATACAACCATCTATGAAGGGAGTATTGAAAGTATTGTGCAGTCAACAAATAATAAAACAAATGAATGATGAGTAAACAAATAAATTATAGCGAAGCCTTTGATGAATTACAAGTGATTGTTTCAGATATTGAACAAGGAGAGATTTCAGTTGATGAACTTTCAGAAAAAGTAAAGCGTGCTGCAGAATTAATTAAAATATGCAAATCAAAATTAACATCAACCGAAGAGGATGTCAATAAAATTTTGATTGAATTAGATAAATCA
>DAOOQH010000243.1:0-2112 GCA_035388625.1 Chitinophagaceae bacterium
AAATGGAAAGGATGGCTTTTCATCTGCAATTAAATTGGATAAAACATGTGCCTGCATATGATTCACCGCAATGGTTGGAATACCAAGAGATTGTGCAAACGATTTTGCAAAACAACCTCCTACTAATAATGAACCAATTAATCCCGGACTTTGCGTATAAGCAACGGCTTGTATATCATGTTTTGAAATACCGCTTTGTTTAAAAGCCTCTTCAACCACAGGTAATATATGTTTAATATGTAGTCGTGAAGCCTCTTCTGGCACTACACCACCATATTGCTCATGAATGGTTTGTGTATAGATGATATTTGATAATATTTTGCCGTCACACAAAACCGAGGCACTGGTTTCGTCGCAAGAACTTTCAATCGCTAATAAATTCATTTTTATGATTATGCTTTATTTAAAATAGCTAGATTAAATTAATTGTATAAAATTATTGGGCGGCATACAGGCTTTACGTTTCAAGTCCTCTCCCGAAAGTGAAAAATTTCATTCGTTCCTCATTTTATTTTTCTGCTTCGGGATGCGGGCTTTCCACTACAATCCTTGCCGCAATACAAAAGAAAATTTTCCATCTCATGATAAATGAATATTATCAAGCCGATTTACCAACGAAGAATACGAGTCAAAGTGCGTTTAGGCTTTACTTTCTTCTCAGTTATTTTATTATAACTTAATTGATCTTCTTTAGGCGTATCAAATGTCTTAAATCTTAATTTGATATTTAATTTGCCTAATCTTTCCTTTTTATAATATCGATCGTATAAATTATCAATCTCTCTTTCATCCGTTTTAATAATTAAACGAGCTTTATCAGTAATAAAATGAATACGCAAACTATCCCATTCAACTGAATCAATAATACCGTTTAATGTCAGTGTTCCATAATATTTAGCTGGATCAAAATCAATTGTGGTGCAACAATCTTTACCCGTTTGATGAATATTATCTTCATCTACATAACGAAAAGTTTGATAATCGCATGTATAAAATGTTGCAGAAGGTTGATCGTAAATACCACATTGAAAGGGCTGCCCAGGCAATTGATACTCAGAAAAGAAATTAGGATCAACCACCTCAATATCTATTTTTTCATATCCCATAGTATAAGTTTCTTGGGCATAACCAATTGATGAAATGAGAACCACAACCAAGAATAAAAAACTTTTTTTCATATTTTTGAAAAATTATCTAACAAATATATACATTCAATCGTCATGAGGTTAGAAAATGGGGAAGAATTATAAATTTTCAGCCTCCATTCACAAAAAAACATATTTTTACCCTTTAAAAATCAAACTTTAAGAAGTTTCAACGAATTCTTCCTATTGAAAATTAAATAACTTATAAAATTAAAAAAAATGAAAAGAATTATTTCAGTCCTCCTCGTTTCAACTGCATTTGTAATCAGTTTCTCATGCTGCAAAAAGAAAACAACCTCAAAATCTGATATTGTAGTTGATATACCCTATTCAAAGGCAAAAGTGCTCCCTGCAATTGATTCACCTTTTAATATCATTTCTTTACCTATTGAAATTACTGACAGCTTTGCAACAAAAGTTGATGAGTATTTAAATACGTACGCAGGAGGTATCTCCAAATCTAAAATTAAATCCTTGAAACCACTATCTATGAATGTTCAAGTAGATCCTGGAACCGCCCAAACTTTAAATTTTGTAGACGATTCAGTTAAAATTTATGTAGATAAATATGGTGGGACAACACCAATTTTGGTTGCTTATAAAAAAGGGATTCCAAATAATGCAAAAAGTATAGATTTTGACATTATAAGCACCGATATAAAAGATTTATTTTACGAACCCTATATGCAAGTTACCTTAAAGTTTAATACTAAAGCAGGTGAAAAAGTACTTGCAGGCGCCAATTTTATTTCAAATTTCGCATTTCGAATTGTAGCCGATCCTAACTAAATCAACAAGACATTCAATATTTAAATGCTCAGTTTATCTGGGCATTTTTTTTAATACGAATTAATAAAATAGTTTTTACGGAAGAGTCTGAATCACGGATTTTTGGGATTACACTGATTTCATAGATTCTAAGGAAGTTAAAGAAGCTAAATCCATATTTTACATTGAATTACCCTGC
>DAOOQH010000243.1:2212-4757 GCA_035388625.1 Chitinophagaceae bacterium
AGATTCTAAGGAAGTTAAAGAAGCTAAATCCATATTTTACATTGAATTACCCTGCATTAAATCCGTGTAATCAGCGAAATCCGTTTAATCCGTGATTCTGATTTTTGCTTTTAATCCGTGATTAAAATTTGATATTAATTCCTCCTTGAATAACCGCTTCAGGAACAAAATATTTATTAAAAAGTAACCAAGCTTTACCAATTCCTAGTTCAGTATACAATCCAATATTTTTTGTAAAATAGTATCGCATTCCTGTAGTTAATTCAAAGGTATATGGTCGAGGAAAATCATATCGAACTGCGAATTGATTATACGGTGCGAGGGTATAAGTTTGCAAACTAACTTTCGAATAGCCAAAACCAAAACCAGCGTAAGCATCTATTTTCTTCTTAAGAAGATAATGATAATTTCCACGAAGCGTTGCAGATATTTCAGAGGCTCTGATGCCATACTCATAGGGTCGGTTACCCAAAATAGCTGGATCGTAGCCATCATCCATCCATGAGAGCCTTGTTTTATTATACGCTGCAGAAAAGCCAATACTCCATTTGTTTCTTATTTTATAATCCGCTTTTAAAAGAAAAGGTCCCGCGCCATCCACACCTAACTGATCTCGATTTGTTTTTTGTTTTAAATAAGTTCGAATTATACTTGGAAAACCATATCCTAAAGAAATTGAAAAATTACCTTGATGGCTACAAATATCATTTCCATTGCTATCCTTATTTTTTTCCTTTGCATTACCGGTAATTGTTACTAATAGCAAGCCAAAGAAAAATAAAATATACTTTGTCATATAAGAATTCTTATCATGCAATATAATATAAAATTTCATTCTATACAATACAAGAATGAGTATCTTCACCGTTAAATTTTTTATCCAAATAGATGAGGAAAACATATTTACTTTACCTTCTTAGTTTCATTCTGTTTATTGGTAATCTCCATGCACAACTCAACAATTCATTACTTGAACATCCTATTGAATTAAATGATAGTTCAAAAGAATCTGTTTGTCTTTCAATTTATTCAAATTCATTTTTTAAAAATAATGAATACTTCGATGATATAGCAAAAGGTTATACTTTGTTTGGAACCCAACTACAGACCGAACTAGGTTATATTGTTAATCCTCATCTTCGAATTCAAGCAGGACTTTATGCAAGAAAAGATTTTGGAAATGAATCATTTACAAACATTGCGCCTGTATTTTCAGTGAAGTTTAAAAAAAATGGATACAGTGTGATCATGGGAACGCTTGAAGGAAATATTTCACATCAAATGGCCGAACCCATTTATAATTATGAACGAGTGATATTAAATCATCTTGAGAATGGTTTACAATTTAAAATTGACAAGAAAAAAATTTGGGCAGATACATGGATCAATTGGGAAGTTCAACAATATTTAAATTCTACTTTTCAAGAACAACTTTCTGGTGGACATTCATCCAAAATCAAATTACTCGAACATAAGAATTTTACAATACAACTTCCCTTACAACTATTAATTTCGCACAAAGGTGGTCAGCTCGATTTGGATACCAGCTCATTGAAAACAATTACAAATACAGCAACAGGACTTATTTTAAACTTTAAAAGTAAAAACCCTTCCTCTTTTATTCAATCAATAAATAGCGAAAATTATATCACTTCGTTTATAGATATGTCGCCAAGCAAAACACTCAATTTTAAAAAAGGTAATGGTTTATTTTTAAATCTAAACGCCGTTTCAAAATATGATATCGGTCTTTCATTTGGCTTTTGGTCGGGTAGAAATTATTTATCAAGCAGAGGTGGCGATTTATTTAAATCTGAAGCTTCTATTTATGGAACCAATAACTATACTGAACCAAAACGTGATCTCATTTTTGCTCGATTATTTTATCAACGAAAAATATTAAATGCCTTATACACTGATATCCGTTTTGAACCATTTTATAATTTGAAAAATAATACCTTGCAATACTCATACTCAGTTTACCTTACTTATAAAACTGATTTAACTTTGGTTAACTTAATAAATGGTAAAAGAAGAAATAAATAGACTTGTTTCAGAAATCAATCAAATATATTTACCGCAAATAAAATTGAATGAAAAAACTAAGTTTCATAATTCTACTCATCATCACCCCATTATTTGTTGTAAATGCGCAACTCGGATATCGTAAAATAAATAATGAGGCTTTTAAACGAGGTGAAAAATTAACCTACCGAATTCATTATGGATTTATAGATGCTGTTGCAGCAAGTATTGAAGTAACGGATGAGAATAAACAATTTGGCGGTAGAAACACGTTGCATGTGGTTGGTACTGGCAAATCGAAAGGCACATTCGATTTCTTTTTCAAAGTTCGCGATCGATACGAATCCTATATTGATGAAGAAGCTTTGATACCATGGTTTTTCGGAAGACGCATTGATGAAGGTGGTTATAAAATGGCACAAGACTATGTATTTAATCATGCTGCAAAAAAAGTAACCGATAGAGGAAAAACATATTCAATTTGGGAAAATGCACAAGATATGATTTCTGGTTTTTTTCT
>DAOOQH010000244.1:0-4698 GCA_035388625.1 Chitinophagaceae bacterium
TGTACTCATAAAGATTATCTAACAGCTTGCAATAATGAAATTCCTGAACGTTGGTTACGTGAAATGGAACGTATCGTTGGATAAATTAATTTTCTAATTCATCAGTTTTTTTTGGGCGTGCCCCCGAATGCGAAAAATAATCACTCGTACCTCGCTTCATTTTTCAGCTTCGGGGTCAGGCTTTACGCTGCAAGGCCCTCTCAAAGCATCGGGCGCTTTTCGCTACAATCCTTCACGCTGGTGATCCTTAGAATTATACTCTTCCTAATAATTTCAAATACCTGAAATGCGAAATCAATGCACGCCAAAATGTTGGGAAAGCATTATATTGAATATTCATTTCTTCACAAGTCTTTTTTACAATTTTACTGATTTCAGGATAATGTATATGTGATATTTTAGGATATAAATGATGCTCAACTTGAAAGTTTAATCCACCTACTAACCACGAAATCATTTTGTTTCTCATTGCAAAATTGACCGTTGTTTCAACTTGATGAATCGCCCATTCATTTTCAATTTTATTCGCATCATTCGGAACAGGAAATTCGGCTTCTTCAACGGCATGCGCCATTTGAAAGACCAAGGCTAAACTCAATCCTAATGCCGCATGCATAATAAAAAATCCAAGTAAAGCTTGCCAAAATCCAAACACAAAAATTGGAATAATAAAAAATAAAATAAGGTTAGCTAATTTACCACTCCAAAATTCCAAATGATCGCGAAGCGTTAAAGAACGAACATCTGTTGTATTAATCTTTTTTGTGACTAATTTTAAATAATCATCAAATAATATCCAATTAAAAGTGGTAAAAAAGTATAATGGGATGGCATATAAAAATTGATATTTATGAAACCATCTTTTCTCTTGAACTGGACTTAATCTAAACAAAGGATATTTAGCAATATCGTCATCTAAACCTTCAATATTGGTATAAGTATGATGAATGATATTATGTTTTATCTTCCAAAGAAAAGTGCTACCACCCATCAAATCACCACCAATCCACGCAATAATATTATTTACTCGCGCATTATCACTATAACTTCCATGAGCCGCATCGTGCATTACATTAAAGCCAATGGTTGATTGAATAAAACCAAGCAAAGCACACAAAACTAAGGTGATGATGCCCGGAGGTTGAATACTTAAAATAGCTATATAAACACCAGTTAATGCCGTTAAGAGAATAATTGTTTTTGAATAAAGTTTCCAATTACCACGTTGTGGGATTTGGTTTGATGCGAAATAAGTTTCAATACGTTCATCCAATAATGTTTTAAACGGACGAGGATTATTAATAAAAGTTACTTTTGCCATGATTTTAAGAAAGTGCAAATATCGGGTAAAAACTAGATAAATGAAAACCTTATTCTATCCCTTTCGTTAATGTGATATTTGAATTCGATGCGATGAAACAATTCGGCTATCAACAATTAATTGAAGAATATATTGTCCACTTGCCGCTTCTTTTACCGATAAAAAATAAATTTCATTGGGCTTTGTGATAGAAATTCTTTTATTCAAAAATTTTGCTCCATCTGAATGTATAAGGTTGATATCGTAATGCCCAATTTCTAAACCTTCAATTTTTAATTGGTCATTAACAGGGTTGGGCGAAATATCAATTTGTTGTTCAGCTGTTTCAACTAAAGTGTTAGGTGCCGCCATGGTAATAAAAAAAGAATCTCGAATACAACCCATTTTATCTGAAACCCAATATTGTGTGTATGAAGTAGGTGAAACCGTAATGGTTTGTGTTGAATCGCCGGTACTCCAAATATAGTCGTTGGTCTTGAGCCAACTCGCTTTTAAGGTTGTTGGTTGTCCACTTGCTACTGATAAATGATTTCGTCTATTTACATTTTTATATATAGTAAAATGGTCTTTTACAATTTGATTAGTATCAGTGCTAACCCATTCGCCTAAAAGTTGATTATCTTGTATGGTTAATAAAAGCGAGCCATTATCTAAATAATTTGAATAATACATAGCATTATGTGGCCATTGAGTTTGGGGCGATTGTGGATAAGCACTTCCACTGCCAATCACCATATAAATCAATCCAGAATCAGATGCTAAAGCTGGTTGAGAGTTTTTAATGATCGGACACGAAAAAGCTGAACCGTCATTATAGCCACTCGTTTTTTGAACCAAATGTGATGATGAATCAAAGCTTGCTTCCATTCCAAAATGTTGATGTATCATAGCTGATCTTTGATAAGAATGGCAATGCCCAGTTAAAACCAAATCAACATTATATCTTTCAAGAATCGGATTTAGATTTTGTCGGATATCAACAAGATCTTGCTCTAAATCAGAATTATGTGTTCCCATACAATAGGGTGCATGATGAAATGAAACAATAACCCAAGGCAAGGTATTTGCATCTAAATCGGCCTTGAGCCAATTAATTTGGGGTGAGATTAATGTGTCTGCAATACCATAATAATTGCCACCCAACTCTTCTAAGCCATAAGAGTCAAGATTTATGAAATGAATATTGCCTATATTAAACGAATAATACATCTCAGTTTGTGAAGCTAATCCTCCACATTCGCCATTTTTGGGCAGTGTAAATATATCAAAGTACGAAATAGCATGACTCTTCCGTAAATTATAATCATTTGCATATTCATGATTGCCAAGTGCAGGCCATAGCACCGTATTTTTGGTGATTGTATTTTGGAAATAATTAAAGAAGCCATTTTGAAATTCCCAATCTTCGCCATTTGGATAGGCATTATCGCCAAGCATAAGATAACCGTCAATATAATTGGTATCAATATAATTTAAAAATGCATCCCTTACTTGTTCCTCATTTACGGTTGCTTTAGCTACATCGCCAACCGCTAAAATTCGAATGGGTTTATTATATGTTTTAGAACTTATTGGAAGTGTTTTAAAATAATTATCTGCATTGCTTTGTAAAATTGAAGTATTAGTGCCAACCGTGTAAAAATATTTAGTGTCGGGTAATAAGCCAACAAGTTTAATGACATGTTCAGTCACGATATTATTATCAACTACACCACCACTATATAAACCAAGACTACCTCCATAATTTACCTTTGATTTGCATGCGATATCTGTTCGCCAAGTGATGGTCACTGAACTTTGATTAGCCATCGTTAAATATGGGCCTCGAATAATGATTTGTCCTTCACAAAAAACATTATATAATATTAATAAAATAGTAAAAAAAATAGTTTTCACAAATGCAAATGTAACCAGAAGTAGAATTATAAAATTTATTGCAGAATAAAATCCAAATTTTTGATCCCTATTTTTCAGCGTAACCTCATAATTAGTAATAAATATGATTTTAGTCATATTCAACTTTTTGCTTGCAAATACTAGATTGAACAGTTATACATTTGCATAACTATGAATCAGTAAAAGAATTTTAGTTTTCAATATATGTATAAATCATCTTTTATTATTGTATTTTTTATTATCCTTATTTCATGTGGTTCAAAACAAGAGTTTGTACAACCAACTGTTGAAAAAATTACCGAAACAATTTATGCTTCTGGGTATGTAAAAAGCAAAGATCAATATCAAGTATTTTCAAAGGCAAATGGCATTTTAGTAAAAAGTTGGATCCAAAAAGGGGAACAAGTAAAAAAAGGACAAGTGCTGTTTACAATTTCAAATGAAGTTTCAAAATTAAATACTGATAATGCACAATTAGCGGCCGCAAATGCCGATATCAATGCAAACATGGATAAGTTGAGAGAACTTTCGTTGAATATTGAGGTAAGTAAAAAGAAACGAGATAATGACAAACTTGTATTAGAAAGACAACGAAAATTATGGGCCGATCAAATAGGAACTAAATTTGAACTTGAACAACGTGAGTTAGCGTATTCAAGTTCGAAGGCTGCCTATGAATCGGCACAATTGCGTTATAATGAATTGAAAAAGCAATTAAATTTTTCTTCTCAACAAGCAAAAAAATCACTTTCGGTCAGTCAATCAATGTTGAGTGATTATACGGTTCGAAGCGAGTTTAACGGTAAGGTATATTCAATACTAAAAGAACAAGGTGAAATGGTTTCGCCACAAATGCCATTAGCAATTATTGGCGATGCTTCAAGCTATACATTAATACTTCAAGTGGATGAGAATGATATTGTTCAGGTAAGTCCAGGACAAAAAATTTTTATAACAATGGATAGTTATAAAGATCAATTATTTGAAGCCTCCATCACAAAAGTAAATCCACTGATGAATGAACGAACACGCACTTTTGAAGTAGAAGCCAACTTTACCAAAGCACCAGATATGCTTTATCCCAACTTAACACTTGAAGCAAATATTGTGCTAAGAACAAAAGAAAATGCATTGACAATTCCGCGTAAATATTTAATTGATGATGAGTTTGTGATGATATCAAAAAAAGTAAAGAAGAAAGTTAAAATTGGATTGAAAGATTATCAGAAGGCTGAAATTCTTGAAGGTTTAACCAAGGAGGATAAAATTTATATTGATCTTAAATGAACCGGAAACTAATTTTTGAAATAGCGAAATCACTTCTACTAGCTCGTTGGCGACAAACCTTGGTTGCCGCAATTGGCGTTACTTTTAGTATCACCATGTTTATTACCTTATTAGGTTTTATGAATGGGTTGAATGATTTATTAGATGGATTGATTTTAAATCGTACACCACATGTTCGACTATTTAATGAAGTA
>DAOOQH010000245.1:0-4650 GCA_035388625.1 Chitinophagaceae bacterium
GCTTTTCTAATAAGGCTTTAAATTCTGGTGAAATAGATATTGAAAATTTAACCTCATCTAGTTTACTAAAAACCATTATGAAATATTGCAATGCTGGCAAACCCTTGAATGATTTTTTAATTAGAGCAGTCGGGTAGGGAGGCTTAAAAATCTAATACTTCAGCCCTTACTCATCAAATCGGACAACGAAATTATTGGGAAATGAGAGTTGATTTAACCCTGAACCGTGTCCTGCACGATTCGGTTCACGACGAACACCTTTTAAACGTAATACGGCTGCAACTAATTCTGAAAGTGTAACCGAATTAATATATTTCCCATAACATTCATGAAGCGCATATCCGTAATTCATATACACTGAATTACGTTCTGGATTAAATTCTTTAGGATTTTCAAATGCCTTTGGATCAAACATGGCACCTGCGGTAAGAGCAACAATCTTACGTTTCGCTTTTATCGTATACTTTTTTTGATCTTTTCCGGTTAGTGTTTCTTCTTTTTCATTAAAGCGTATAACGCCTGGTTGAACAGGGTTAAATCGTAATGCTTCTTGAACATAACCATACATTTTTTTTGTGTCGTACGTATGCGCGGTTGCAATTGCTTTCTTTAAAATCTCGGGTCTATTCAATAACTCATCAAGCGTAAGTATAACAGCTTTATTACTTGTTTCTAAAATTCCTGTGATGAGTCCACCGATTTGCCGTTGAATATTTTCATCATCAAACCATTCGTTGCCTGGTTGAAGTTGCAACAATATAAATCTGTTCAGCATATTATCGGCAAGTGTTTTGCCATCCTTCAAGTCTTGTTTTCTATCCTTAATCAGTTGCAATAAATGATTTCGTCTTTCATTCGCAGCTTGCCAAGCCAATTGATATTTTTTTTGATCATTTTTTAAATTAAGAAAGAGATCATAAAATAAATTACGTAGCCAGGTTCGCATCACGCGATCACTCGGTGCAGACACGCCAAAATAATGATCAATCAAACGCACAAAAATTACTTTATTCAATTTGTCTGCGATATCAAGTTTGCCATATGGTAATGCATTTTTAATAATTTCATCTGCACTTGTTCTTACGAAATTTTGTATCAATTCGAGGTCTTCCTTTTTAACAGCACTTCTTACCATATTTCTCTCTCGATCAAATTGAGGATTCACTTTATCCATACCTAAAAAAAAGGTCCCTTTTTGTTTCGCCATCTTTCTCGAATTAATTTCTTCCACCGTAAAATCCTCATCTCGTTGCATTAACTCAACTAATAAATCGTTTCGGCAAACAAGTGCAATTTTTACAAATGGGATTTTAATCAATGGCCACTTTTTTTGTAGATAGTAAAATAGGCTTCCTTGTTTTTTCATCAAGCCAATTAAAATATTGTGAATGATGTTTTTTACAAATCCATTTTCTTTCGGAATTTCAAATTGCGGAATAGGCGATGGACGTTTGTCTTGATAAATTCGTAGTATAAATTGTCCAGCAATTGAAGCACGTAATGTATGCACATCATTTCTATACTCTTCAGGAATTTGACTTATTTTAGGTAATGATCCACCATATTCTTCAGGTAGTATGAGCATAGCGCCTATGGCTGCAAACGCTAAATCAGCTAGAGTAAATTGGTCGCCAGTTAAATATTTTCTTCCATCTTTAAGTATTTCACTTACTTGGTCAAAAATTTTGTGTATCTGAATTATATGATCATTAGCCGTATTGCCATCTAAATTAAACTCTTTAGTCAGTTTTGATTTAACCATTGAATAAAAGAATTTGAATTTTAGTTTTTCTTTAAAAGGGATATCCCGAGTTATTAATTTGAGTGCCATTTTTTTCTCTGGCAATAAACGTTCATATACATATCGAGTAACTTTTTCTTCAAAAAAATTACCTGTGAATAAATGGTAAAGATCTAAAACTTCTTTTCGATGATGCTCATCCTCTGGTATAAATTTATTTTGAGGAAGAGCCCTTTCTTCAAAGTATTGAACAATACTATCCGAAGTATACAAACAAACATCTGTCATGATGATAACTGGGGTGTAGTTCTCTTCGTGCGTGCCAATCCACTTTTTTATAATTTTTTTACATAAATGCGGGGCATGCCTTTCATCATAGTATAAAATAGCATTTTGATCGAGTACCCATCTGGCAATTTCATCTGAAACACCAATATGGTTATTGATGAAGGTTGGTGTTAGTTTAGCGTAACTAAAATTTTTTGTAAAACGAATTGGGTTAAATTCATTAATGGATATTATCATAGTGATATAGGTTTAACAAGTGTAAATTATATTGGTAGGTAATTTACGGTTTGGCTTCAATTTGGATGAATCTTATATCAAAGATTAAAAAAATATTGACAATAATATAATTTTCTAATTTTAATTTTTACATTTATGGTGCGCGTAAGAACTGACTCTTTGTTTTGCAAACCAAAACCAAATCAATCATTAACAAATGAGACAAAATGCACTAACACTTATATGTGAAGTAAAAAAGAATGAACTAGAATCGTTAAGACTTTTTTTAAAGGATCATCAAGATAGATTGAAAAATCAATTGCGTTTATTGGGAACGATACATTATTGTCGGTGGGTTATTATTGATGAAGCTATATTAGATGGTAAAACCGTCTCACCTCAACTCGCTTTCTCATCCAATTTTGATGGGAATTTAGATCAACACCTCAACGATTTGATTTTAAATTTAAAGGATTCTCTTAATCAAATATATTCGCATTGTGTTGATTTTGATAAAGATAATTTATATAAATATTTACAGTCAATTCGTGTTAAAGAGATGGCTTTTTATCAAGGTTCACCCGGAAGATCTGTAAAAACAATTGCTCAAGAGAAGGAACTAAGGCAATATCTTTTCGATATAAAAAACGCAGGTCAATGGATTGGACAATCTGCAATTTCAGTTCATCGTCAATTGCAAAAGAAGGTATTTGAAAATGAAAATTTCAGTTGGGCCAAGCAAAAAATTGAAACGCCAAAAGTGAATTGGTTCGGCTTAATTATTTTTGGTATTGTGGCTTTATGTATTGCACCAATATTAATTGTATGGGCAGTTTATATTCAAGTATTTTTTGAACGAAAAGATAAGCCATTGGGCTTGACCCGAAATCAACTTTCAGATGAACATATTCAGAAAATGCAACTTGATGAAGATTTTGGATTTCAGAACCAGTTTTCTCAAATTATTGAAATGAAGAAAGGCAGATCAAGATTAATCACTGTGAATGTATTGTATTTGTTTACTCGAATATTAATTAAAATTTTATTTGTTCATGGTAAATTGATGGGAATTCCTACCATTCATTTTGCTCGATGGGTGATGGTGAACAACAATAGAAGAATGCTATTCTTTAGTAATTTCGATGGAAGTTGGACACAGTATTTAGGAGATTTTATCGATAAGTCGGGCTGGGGTTTGACAGGGATATTTGGTAATACAGTTAATTTTCCGCGTGCGTTATTCTTAGTTTTTAAAGGTGCATACAACCAACAAGAGTTTTTAGCATGGAGCAGGAATTCGCAAATTGCAACCCAATTATGGTATGTAGATGATCCCTCGCAATCTATCAAGAATATAAATAATAATACCTTAATTCGAAATGAGCTTTCGAGTAATTTAAATGAAAAACAAGCAACATTATTTTTATCAAGAATATAATTTATTATGCAAACTATAGATATTAAAGATATACAAGGTATTGTTTTAAAAGGATATGGTTCAATGATCAATGTGCGTTATTGCCTATTGAAAATTGAAGATGCAAAAAAGGCAAAGATTTGGTTAGATGAAATTGTTTCAAAAATTTCAGATGGTGATCATAGTCCAGAAATGGCAAGTTTAAATATTGCATTTACATTTCATGGTTTAAAAGCTTTAGGTTTAAAAGATGCCAATTTGCGCAACTTTGGTCGTGAGTTTCGCGAAGGCATGGCTACACCTCATCGACAAAGAATATTAGGCGATTTTGATTCAAGTGCCCCAACTGAATGGCGTTGGGGCGGTTTTGCAAGAGATGGAAAAAGCGAAGAGAACCTACATATTTTACTGATGGTTTTTGGAAAGAATATTGAAGTTTTAAACGAATTCTATACTGAACTTGAAGGTCAATTTCTTTCAAAAGGAATTAGCATCATTGAAAATTTAGATGGTCAAATTAATAAAGATAGTAAAGAACATTTTGGATTTAGAGATGGCATTGCTCAGCCTGTAATTGCTGGAAGTGGACAAACAGGTGAAGCCAATAATATGGTTGCACCTGGCGAATTTATTTTAGGTTATAAAAATCAGTATGGTGTTTATCCCGAAACACCTTTGATTGAAATTGAACAAGGCGATTTGAATTTACTTTCTGATGATGAATGCGGATCTTCACTAAAAAATATCGGTCGCAATGGAAGCTATTTAGTTTTCCGACAAATGGAACAACATGTAGATAGGTTTTGGAAATTCATCAATGAAAATTCAAAGAATGAAAAAGGTGAATTGAATGATGCAGAGAGTATAAAACTAGCTTCAAAAATGGTTGGTCGATGGCCAAGTGGAGCACCTTTAGTTGCTTTTCCAGAGGAGGATCCAGGTAAATTAAGCGATATGGATAATTTTGGATATTCTGAAAACGACAAAC
>DAOOQH010000246.1:0-4600 GCA_035388625.1 Chitinophagaceae bacterium
CAGTATATCTTGCTTGCCCATCGATATATAAAGCCCCTGTTCCATTCTTCACTGCATCTACAGCACCTATGGCATAGGCCATTCCACCTATTTGAGCATTACCAATAATATTGCCAATGATACCAAAATTGTTGGTACTATCTTTTGTAATTGCTTCGGCCAGTACACCTACATTGGCGGCGCTGTGATTTTTTACAATGGAGTAAAGTCCAATTTTACTGCCTGTACCGGTTGCTGCAGTAGTATCATTAATCAGTGCTGTTACATTCGATGTTTCTATACCTCCATTTGGTAAAGTTATAGCTTGTTGGCCTTTCACATGCAATGGAGTGGATGGAGTTGAAGTTCCAATGCCTACATGCCCCGAATTGGCATTGCTGATATGATTGCCATTGGCCGCCCAATGGTTAGTTCCAGTGGCTACCGATCCATCATTCAATTTGATCCATGCTGTTCCATTCCAATAATAAAATCCTACACTTCCACCTATCATACCAGCGTTAGAATTATAAACTAACAAACTAGTTGCTGGATTTGCAATAGTATTTAAATCACTTGTAGATGTTAAACTAACACGTGGTATCAACATCCCCTTGTCTGTTGCGGATACATCCAACATGGCCGATGCATTGGGTGTTGCACCTGTTTGGTTGATGCCGATATTTTGCGCATTGGTTAGATGCTGTATTAAGCTAAAGGCAAATGTTAGAATAAGAATTATATGGTTTCTATTTTTATGCTTTAGCAATGTTTGATTAGATTTTACCATGTCGAATTGAATAAGGTTCGACAATAAGGATTTAATTGATTTCATGTTGTTCATTATTATTTTAAAAAGGTGTAGTAATATTTTTCTTGTGTTTAAAAGAGTATTAGTTTTTTTGCCTATTTCTCACATTGTATTATGATTTTAGCATTGTCTTGATATTGTCTAAAAAGCTTATGAAATGATAAGGGCAGAGTATGTTTATCATGATTTTCATTTTGATTAACCGTTTTACAATGCAATTTTACTTTCAATTTGAAATTTGAAATGTCGCAATTGTTATTTGGTAGGTTATTGCCTCAATTTGGCGTCATTCAATTTTTAGATGGTTAATTACATTTTCTAAATGAAGCTATTGTTATATCAAGCTATATTCAATCAGATACTACTTTAATCAAAATAGCTTCTTTCTTTTTTATTGCTTAGGTAAGATATTCTGTATTATTTAAGTAGTTTTGCCACATGGAAACTTTACAACATACGCTGACTGAGCAGTTTATCGAAAGAGAAGAAAAGTATAACGCACATAATTATCATCCATTACCAGTTGTTTTAGAGCGTGGCAGTGGAGTTCATGTTTGGGATGTTGAAGGTAAAAAATACTTCGACTTTTTAAGTGGTTATTCAGCGATCAACCAAGGACATTGTCATCCTAAAATTACCGATGCCTTAATTCAACAAGCTCAAAAACTAACATTAACTTCACGTGCTTTTCATAGTAATTTATTGGGTGAATATGCTGAATATATCACTTCATATTTTGGATATGATAAGGTATTGCCTATGAATACAGGTGTTGAAGCTGTTGAAACCGCGATCAAGCTTGCACGAAAATGGGGTTATACGGTTAAACAAGTTGAAGAAAATAAAGCGACCATTATTGTTTGTTCGCAAAATTTTCATGGAAGAACAATCAATGTGATTTCATTTAGCAGTGACTTAAGCTCTCGACATGGATTTGGTCCTTTTATTCCAGGTTATACCACCATCGATTATAATGATATTGATGCATTGGCCACTGCTTTGAAAAATAAAAATGTATGTGGATTTTTAGTTGAACCTATTCAAGGTGAAGCCGGTGTTGTGGTGCCCGATGAAGGATATTTGAAAACATGTTACGACATGTGTAAAGAAGCAAACGTTTTGTTTATCGCCGACGAAATTCAAACAGGACTGGCACGGACTGGATTGATGCTTGCTTGTGATCATGAAGAAGTAAAGCCAGATATTCTTATTTTAGGGAAAGCTTTGAGTGGTGGAACCATTCCAATTAGTGCTGTATTATGTAATGATGAAATTATGTTAACCATTAAACCAGGTGAACATGGCTCAACCTATGGTGGTAATCCTTTGGCATGTAAAGTGGCCATGGTAGCCTTGCAAGTTTTAAAGGATGAGCATATGTCTGAAAATGCCGCAGAAATGGGAGCTTATTTTAGGGCTGAATTGAAGAAATTGAATAGTCAATATATAACATTAGTGAGAGGAAAAGGATTACTGAATGCCATCGAAATTACTCATCATGATGCGAATGCTGCATGGAATTTATGTATCGAAATGATGCATCATGGCCTCATTGCCAAACCTACACATGGCGATAAAATTCGATTTGCACCTCCATTGATTATTACAAAAGATGAAATCAACCAGTGTATTCTCATTATTGCAAAGAGTTTATCTATTCTAGATTAATTTATTCAATCCTCAAGTGATTTTGATGCAACTATGAACCATATGATGGATACAAAAGCAAGTATGAAGATCACAGGATTTACTTTTATCAAAGATGCCATTCAATATGATTATCCGATTATTGAAGCAATCAAATCTATACTTCCAATTTGTACTCATTTTGTGGTGGCGGTAGGCAAATCGAATGATGAAACACTCAAGTTGATACAAAGTATTGAATCTGATAAAATAAAAATTATTGAAACGGTTTGGGACGAAACTCAACGCCAAGGAGGCAGGGTATTAGCATTAGAAACAGATAAAGCTTATCAAGCAATAGATGATGATAGCGATTGGTGTTTTTATATTCAAGGGGATGAAGTGGTGCATGAAAAGTATTTACCCGTCATTGAAAATGCCATGAAGAGCTATAAAGACAATAAGGAAATTGACGGATTGCTTTTTCACTATTTACATTTCTACGGATCTTATGATTATATAGCCACAGCATCCAATTTTTATAAAAAGGAAATCAGAATAATTCGAAAAAACAAATCAATTTTTTCATATCGCGATGCACAAGGCTTCAGAAAAAATGAAAATGATAAATTAAATGTCGTCCAAATTGAAGCCTTTATTTATCATTACGGATGGGTGAAGCAACCCAAGGCAATGCAAGCCAAACAAGAAAATTTTAATAAGTATTGGCATGATGACGAGTGGGTGAATCAACATATTGCAAAGGTCGATGAGTTTGATTATTCAAATATTAATACGTTAGATAAATTCATGGGTACTCATCCTCAAATTATGCATGCTCGAATTGAGCGAATCAATTGGGATTTTGAGTACGATATTTCTTATAATAAATATTCGCTCAAGGAGCGTTTTAAAAAAATATTATTTCGTTTAACTGGCATTGATTTAAATTATAAGAATTATAACTTATTGAAAAAAAAATAGCTTCCAAATCAGATCTACAAACTCAAAATTGGAGTTGATTTATTCCCATTAAAATTTATCGATTTAATAATGCTTTAAAAACATTGATTGCGAATTAAAAAATTCTTGCAAAGCTAAATTTAATTTAATACTTTGTGGATTGATAATAACCAAAGATTGAAATAACCATACAAAACCTTTATCTAATTTAAAGATATAAAATATCAATCAAAAACTATGGCTAAAGTAATTTTATTAGGTGGAGGTGTAGCTGGAATGAGCGCTGCACATGAACTAATTGAAAGAGGATACGAGGTTGAAGTCTATGATAAAAATACGACCTATGTTGGTGGTAAAGCACGAAGTGTAGATTATACTGGCGATCCGAATCATCCATACAAACAACCTTTGCCGGGTGAGCATGGATTTAGATTTTTCCCTGGGTTTTACACCCATGTCATCGATACAATGAAACGTATTCCTTTTACTTCATCAAAAGGAAAAAACGAAACCGTATTCGATAATTTAACACCCACTTCTCGAGTCATGTTGGCTCGATATGGTAAGGAGCCAATTGTTACCGTAGCTTCATTTCCGAAAACTTTAAAAGATATTCAACTGCTGATTCATGATATGCATGGCGTTGATTCGGGGCTTACAAAAGAAGAAATTGAATTTTTTGGTGAACGAGTTTGGCAATTAATTACAAGTTGCACCCAACGTCGAAATAATGATTATGAAAGATTAGGTTGGTGGCAATATCTAGAAGCTGATCGATTTCCGGGTAAAGATGGAAAGCCAAGTGCCTATCAAAGTTTATTAGTTGAAGGCTTAACGCGAACCTTAGTTGCTGCGCAAGCAAAAACAGCTAGCACTAAAACTGGAGGTAATATTTTTTTACAATTAATTTTTGGAATGACCGATCCTAGTGTGGAAACAGATCGTGTACTTGATGGACCCACAAATGAAAGATGGCTTTATGCATGGAGAGATTATTTACTTAAGTCGGGTGTAAAATATTCACTAGGTTGTACCGTCAAAGATTTGAAAATGGATCATGCCAAAACAGATGGTCGCGTTGTTTCAGCCTTAATTGAATTTCCTGATCAATCGATCAAAGAAGTAAAAGGTGATTATTTTATTATGGCTGTACCTGTTGAGCAAGCAGCGAATTTAATTAGTGATGAGATGATGAATGCAGATCATACACTTGGTTATATT
>DAOOQH010000247.1:0-4598 GCA_035388625.1 Chitinophagaceae bacterium
AACAATTCAGATTTGTCGATGAAGGATAGAATCATGTAAACAAAATTGATAAAGTCACTAAATCTTGAAGAAGCCAATATTACTTATCAATGAATTATAAAAAATATTCAAGTAATTGTGAAACAAAAAATATCAATCAAGGACTCTCAATTTTTAATTCTATTACTAACTTTTGGTACTTCAACTAAACTGACTACCTTTGAACACTTACAAAATCATTGTAATTAGCCGTTAAACGAAATTGAAGCAGCACGTACAAAATAATTAATAACGACTAAATAAACTCTATGGAAAACAAACCAGTTCATCCAAAAATTCTTAAAAATAGATATATACCAACTGCAGAGTTTTATAGTCAGATTATTGATAGTCTACAAGACTATTCAATTTTTACTATAGATAATGATTTCATTATTAATAGTTGGAGTTCTGGGTCAACAAAAATATTTGGATACGAATCAGAAGAAGCCATTGGCGAGTCATTTGAACTCATATTTACTGAAGAGGATTTAAAAAATGGTATTGCGAAACGTGAGATTGAAATTTCATTACAAGAAGGCAGAGCCACAGATAATAGATGGCATATCGCGAAAGATAAAAGTTTGTTTTATGCATATGGTTTAGTCTTTCCTTTGATTGGTATCGACGGAGAAATGCTAGGATATGTAAAAATTTTACGCGACTTAACGGAAAGAAAGCAATCGGAAGATGCTATAAAAAAATATGTTAGAGAATTAGAAGAATTAAATACGCATAAAGAAAGTGTGATGGCCATCCTTTCTCATGATTTAAGAACACCCTTATCGGCGATCATTAGCACAACAAAATATTTGAAAGATAATTTTCAAACAATGAAACCTGAAGCTGTTCAGGAAATGCTTGACCTGCTTTATAAATCATCAACCGATGAATTGGCCATGTTAGACTATTTAGTTGAGTGGGCAAGAATAAAATATGCTTCCGATGCGTTTTCACCAAAACAAATACAACTTACTCAATACATTGCGAAAGTGTTTGAAATACTAAACGAAACGGCAACATTAAATACCATCAATCTTCATCATGAAATTGATGAGGACACCACAGTTTTTGCTGATGGCAAAATGTTAATCTCAATTATACACAATATTGTATCCAATGCAATTAAACATACCGAGCAAGGAGGGGAAATAACAATTTCATCTAAGACAAAGGATGATAAAATCATTGTGCAAATAAAGGATACAGGCGTTGGCATGTCGGATGAAATAATGGATAAACTTTTTACTCCACAAATGAAAATACTTTCCGAAACCAGGAAAAAGAATAAAGGTGCTGGTATTGGATTATTATTGGTTAAAGGTTTATTAGAAAAAAATGGTGGCGAAATTTGGGTTGAAAGTGTTGAAGGTGAGGGATCGAGTTTTTATTTTACATTACCAATTGAGAAACCACTTTATAAACCGGGCAGTTCAGATGAAATCATGTTTGATGAAAGTGCCTAATCAATCGCAACTGTGAAAAATAAATTTACGTTTGTGAGGCTGTCAAACTGATATTTTATTGCCTCATGATAAATTATTCGTTGAAAATTAAAATACACACGGAATAGAATCGTTATATTTATACAAAATTTAATTTCATGAAAGCTTCAACATTTAAAGCAACGACATATTTATGTCTACTATTTTCATTTGTCTATAGTCATGTTTATTCACAGTCCTATATCCCAACCGTTGTGAAGGGCAGAAGTTGGGATATCATTAAACCATTGGGGATGGGACAATTTAATAATTATTCGTTTAAGTTGGCTTGCGACACTCAAATTAATTCAATGTACTATTTGAAATTGATTACCTTATTATCTAATAATTTCTATGTTAGAGAAGATACGATGAGCCATAAAATATATATGTATGATCTTGTTTCTAATTCAGACAAATTATTGATTGACTACGATATCAGTATTGGTGCTACCGCAGGCGGAGCCATTGTCGATTCAGTAAAGACAGCATTGCTTTTCGGGCAAATGCGTAAGGTTATCTATTTTGATAATTTGGTAAAATGGGTTGAAGGTGTTGGCAGCAGTTTTAATGGCATTTCAGATACTTTTAATGGATATACCTATGTAAACAAAATAGAAGATGGCGATAGTTCATGCACACCGTTGAATTTAAATGAAGTAGAATTAGATCAAATTGAAATTAAACACTTAGGAAACTATATAGAAATTATTGACAAATCTGGCAATTATAAAACCGTAAAAGTCTTTAATTACGGTGGACAAACATTATTACAAAAACCAATTGATAGATTCGCTACGTTAGATTTATCAAAATACTCAAATCAACTTTTGTTTATCGAAATCACTTCAGAAAAAAGAAAAATAGTTAAAAGAGTATTCACACAGTAGTAAGAAAATGATGGAGATTTAACAAAATTTATATTATTTTTTTTTAGTTATTCATCAATTTTAGAAAAAACAAATTTCGGGTATTTCAAAAAGTAATTAAATTTGAAATAGATAGAATATTATCTTTTTAAAATTTGCTATTAATAAGTAAGTTGACTTGTTTTGGACTTGCTTGTGAATTAAATTTGACAATTGAACAATCATTTTGGAAATTTAGAAATCATCTTTTCAAATACGACTATTCAAATAGTATTGTTAATAATAAATCAAGTAAAGACTTCAATTTAATAAAAAGATGAATTGTAAAAGTTGTAATAATGAATGTGAACAAAATTATTGTTCAAATTGCGGCCACCCAACCCAATTAAAAAGAATCAATTGGCATTATATTACACATGAAATAGAACATGTTTTACATTTTGAACGTGGCATTTTATTAACCGTTCGTGAACTTTTAATTCGTCCAGGTCAAAATATTAAACATTTTATTTCAGAAGATAGAAATAGACTAGTCAAACCGATTATTTATATCATAGTCACTTCATTCATTTATTCTCTAATCAATAATTTTTTTCATATTGAAGAAGCTTACGTAAACTTTAATTTAGATAATAAGTCGGCAACTGCTCAAATAATGAAATGGATTCAAGCACATTACGGCTATGCAAATATCGGTATGGGCATTTTTATTGCACTATGGTTAAAGATTTTTTTTAAAAAGAAAGACTACAATCTTTTCGAGATTTTAATTTTACTATGCTTTGTTTTGGGTACTGCGATGTTGTTATATGCTGTTTTTGCTTTGATACAGGGTATTTCACATATTGACATTTTAGGAATTGGTGGTATTATTACTTTTGCATATTGCACTTGGGCGATTGGGCAGTTTTTTGATAAGTCTAAAATCGGGAGTTATATAAAGTCATTTCTAGCTTATTTGCTTGGTATGCTTACTTCATTACTATTTGTTGTTTTAGTTGGTAAATTAATTGATTCTATTTTTCAATAACTAGAACTCTACTAGCAGCATTCAGTATACTCATTGCAATTATCATGGTAATAATTTCAAATCTTTGGTAAAACTAGATAGTTAGTGAGAGTTTATTTTATTAAGCTCGAAGCAGAGGCTCCAAGATTCATCTTATTTATTAAATGATTATTGGAATCCTAATTCTATATCAATATCTTTAAGTTTAGCAAAAACAATGTAACAAGAAACTTTATCTTTTCTAAATACTTCTTTATAATGAATCCATTTTTAAAACAAATTCTAATTCGAACAACCCTAAAAAGAAGTCGTAAAATAAAAGGTGAAAAACAACTCTACTCATCTTATGCATTAGCTAAGGGAATGCGTGATTTTAAAATTCATATACTTAGACATAGTAAAGATTCAATATTAATTACAGTTGGTATTTTTTCGGCGGCTTTTGGCTTCAAAGGTTTTCTTCTTACAAATCATTTTATTGATGGTGGAGCAACAGGCATCTCTCTTCTTATTTCAGCATTAACTTCAATTCCGCTTTATATGTTGATTATCGGAATTAATATTCCTTTCATTATACTCGGTTATAAAATTATTGGAAAAGTGTTTGCGATTAAAACAATGCTGGCGATTTCAGGTCTGGCTCTCGTTGTTGCAACGGTACAATTTCCGAATATTACGAACGACAATTTACTTGTTGCAGTATTTGGAGGATTTTTTCTAGGAGCGGGTATCGGCTTGTCGGTGAGAGGAGGCGCTGTCATTGATGGAACCGAAGTTTTGGCCATTTACTTAAGTAGAAAATTTGGTGTAACCATTGGCGATATTATTATTTTAATCAATATTCTAATATTCTCCGCGGCTGCTTATTTATTATCTATTGAAACAGCGCTTTATTCAATGATAACCTATTTATCTGCATCAAAAACCTTAGATTTTATTATAGATGGTATTGAGGAATATACAGGTGTGACAATTATCTCTACACAAAGTCAAAAAGTAAAACAAATGATCATCGACGAATTAGGAAGAGGTGTTACTATTTATAATGGCAAAAGTGGATATGGTAATAAAGGTGAAAGAAAGGATGTTGAAATTGTATACACCGTTCTTACAAGACTTGAAGTGAATAAACTAAATACTGAACTTGAGAAAATTGATGAAAATGCATTTGTAGTTATGAGTAGAATACGAGATACAAAAGGAGGTATGATTAAAAAA
>DAOOQH010000248.1:0-4551 GCA_035388625.1 Chitinophagaceae bacterium
GATATTGATTCGTTGGTTCAACCTCTTTTATTCCGAATTCTTTGTAGCTATTTGATCAAGGTATTTCGATTTGGAATTTTCCTCAAAACGAAAATGGCTTTCTTGCTTCCATTCGCGATTTAGAAAAAAATAGTTATAGTAGTTTTTTTAAATCAAAACGGGCGAAGTCATTACTTCAAAATACACATTGTAGCATCAGTGATTTACTAACTATTTTAGTTGGCAATGAAAATTATTTTGAGAACTATCTTTTCGATCAACAATTTAGTCATCGAGGATGGTCGGGTATGGTGGCAACGGTTGAAGCTTTTCCTTCTACTTTATTCGAACAAAAAAAAATCTCGCTTCAAGAATTGATTCATTTTGAATTACTACTCGAAATTGATGCGCTTGATAATAGTCTTGGAAATTCTTGGCAACCTTTGTTTCAAAATGCAAAAGAGAATCCACCCAACCTTTTCAGTGATGTTCATAAGACAGAATTACAAGAAGTATTTACCTTATGGCAACTTGCATTTGAATGGTCATATTATGATGAGGTTTTAGCTGGACTTCAATCAACAGCTCCAAATACAACTTCGCTTGATAATTCAAAATCGTTTCAAGCCATTTTTTGCATTGACGAAAGAGAATGTTCACTAAGGAGGCATCTTGAACAAGTAGATCCAGATTGTGAAACACTCGGCTCGCCAGGATTTTTTGGTGTTGAATTTTACTTCCAACCACAAAATGCCAAATTTTACGATAAGCTTTGTCCGGCCCCAGTAACGCCTAAATTTTTAATTAAAGAGTTTGATGTAAAGGACGAACGTAAACACGAATTTCTTTATACAAATAAAACATTTACCCTAGCAAATGGATTTGCCACTACATTAACACTAGGGTTTGCTGCAGGTATAAGGTTGGTTCAAAACTTGGTTCAACCGAAGATGAGTCCAGCCATTTCAAATGCCTTTTCGCTCATGCATAAGAATTCAAAATTGACCATTGAAAATTTGAATTTGAATGATAGAGAAAATGATCTTCAAATTGGATTTACCATAGAAGAAATGGCAATTCGTGTTGAGGCCTTTTTGCGTTCTATCGGACTAATAAAAAATTTCGCTTCTTTAATTTATGTTGTGGCGCATGGTTCGAGTAGTGCGAACAATCCACATCATGGTGCTCACGATTGCGGTGCATGCAGTGGAAGGCCAGGTGCAGTGAACGCACGTGTTTTATCGTTTATGGCAAACCATCTAAAAGTTAGAGAAATACTGGCCCAAAATGGAATTCAAATACCCAATGAAACTCAATTTGTTGGTGCATTGCATGATACAGCAGGTGATGAAATTGAATACTACGATGATTCAGAAATTCAACCGCATCATTTAGCTAGTCATGCGCAACATATCATTTCATTTGAAAAAGCGCTTGATTTAAACGCGAAAGAACGATCAAGAAGATTTGCATCTATTAATACTGCCGAATCACTCAATAAAGTTAGAAAAGCAATTAAAGATCGATCTGTTTCATTATTTGAACCTCGACCAGAATTAGGACATGGTACAAATACCTTATGTATTGTTGGTAGCAGAAATTTGACGAAAGGTTTATTTTTAGACCGCAGAGCCTTTCTAAATTCATATGATTATAGAACTGATTTAGATGGCAAAATTCTTACTAATGTAATGAAGCCTCTAGGACCAGTTTGCGGTGGCATTAATCTTGAATATTATTTTTCAAGAGTAGACAATCACAAACTTGGAGCAGGCACCAAACTCCCTCATCATGTGATGGGATTATTTGGTGTTGCCAATAGTGTTGATGGCGATTTAAGGCCAGGTTTACCTCTACAGATGATTGAAGTACACGATCCGGTAAGGTTACTCATTGTTGTTGAACATTTTCCGGATATTGTTTTAAAAACAATTCAATCGGTACCGGAAATGTATGAATGGTATATAAATGAATGGGTGCATTTGATCGTTATTCATCCTGAAAAATCAAGCTTTCATTATTTTAAAGAAGGTCAATTTGAAACCTATACGCCCAAACAAAAAAGCATCCCTTCCATTTCTAATATGCAAACCTTTATTGAATCTGCAATTGAAATGAAAACAAATTATATTGTTGACGCAACAGAAGAAAACTTAGCCATCCATTCCATTCATTAATCCCCTCTATGTCAAATTTATTACAATATTTTATTTGGATTAGTCTTGCAAGTTTTGTGGTTAGTTTAATTATACCCAAACGAAAAGAAAATGCCTTGTCGTTATTAAGTATGTCTACCGCCTTGATTTTTTTTATAGGTTTGATTTTATTTATTGGTAGTTGGATCATGTCGGCATGTCCTATTTTATTTAGCAAGCATCTTACCTTATTTCAGACAGAAGATATTGAAATTTTTATTTCATTTTATTTCGATAAAACTACAGCCGTCTTTGCTTTGATGGGTTCACTCGTTACATTTTTAGTGGCCAAGTTTAGCAAAACCTATTTACATCGTGACGAAGGTTATAAACGTTTCTTCTCAACAATTCTTCTTTTTTTCTTAAGTTATAATATGCTTATTTTCTCTGGCAATTTTGAAACTTTATTTATGGGTTGGGAAGTATTGGGCATCTGTTCATTCTTATTAATTGCCTTTTACCGAGATCGATATCTACCAGTAAAAAACAGTCTAAAAGTGATGTCTATTTACCGACTTGGAGATATTTGTTTAATTCTTGGCATGTGGATGAGTCATCATTTATGGCATGAAAATATTACTTTTCTCAAATTGAATGATACAAGTGCGGTGCTACAACATATTACCGAGCATAATTGGTATGCCATTTTTATTGGCTTAATGATAATTATCGCAGCTGCGGCTAAATCGGCTCAACTGCCATTTTCTACTTGGCTACCGCGAGCCATGGAAGGACCTACCAGTTCGAGTGCTATATTTTATGGCGCGTTATCTGTTCATCTTGGTGTTTTTTTACTCATACGAACGTCTCCGTATTGGGAATCAATTTTGATATTAAAGTTACTTGTAATTGCAATTGGAATCATCACTAGCCTGATTGCCACAAGTATTACACGCGTTCAATCATCAGTTAAAGTTCAAATTGCTTATGCTTCAATTACACAAATTGGATTTATATTTATTGAAATTGCACTCGGTTTTCATATACTCGCCTTGATTCATTTTTCTGCAAATGCTTTTTTACGCACCTACCAATTACTTGTATCACCATCGGTATTAGGTTATGCTATTCACAATATGGTTTTTAGTTATATTCCAAAATCAAACAATAAAACGGCTTCATATTTAAAACTAAAAAACACCATCTATCAATTGGCGCTTAAAGAATGGAATTTAGATACCAACCTAACACGCTTACTTTGGAATCCATTTAAATGGATGGGTAATCGACTTGAATTTTTAACTACTAAATTATTTGTTGGCCTTCTTGTTGTCATTTTTGCTTTAGGAGTAATTGCCTATTTTAATCAATTAAATATTCCTGTTCATATTTTAGAATATCTGCCACATATCTACTCCATCATTGGATTTTTATTAATACTAGCCGCCTTTTCAGATAAAGGTGATGCAATTCATGCATGGCTTTCAATTATTTCCTCTCAGTTATTTATGACAGTTTCAATTGCATTTTTAAATGAAGATTTTGGACATAATCATATTTTAATTTACCTCAGTGGTTCTATCATCTCAGCCATCATAGGATATATTTGTTTAGAGAAACTTAAAACAACAGATGGCAATATCCAACTCAATCAGTTTCATGGATATGCCTATGAATACCCAAGATTAAGTTTTGTTTTTTTACTATCCTGTTTAGGGTTATTGGGTTTACCATTTACGCCTACTTTTATTGGTATTGATATCCTTTTCAGTCATATTCATAAACATGAAGAAATCATCATTATTCTCACAGCCATTAGTTATTTAATCATTGAAATTTCCATATTACGAATTTACGCGAGACTGTTTTTAGGTCAGCATAAAAAAACATCACATGCCATAGCGTATAGATCTTCGTAGTTGAAATTCATTTGACTTTCTCTTAATTAAAATATAAAACTCTTTCAAACAAGCAATGAATTAGATTGCACAAATAAACACTACCTTTCAAAACATGCTTTATAAAATTTTTACCGTTTTCGGACTTGCAACCTTTGAAATTTATGCAGCTATTCCTGCAGGATTTGTTTTTGGCTTATCGCCTTGGATCATATTTTTAGCCAGTGTAACTGGTGGCTTAGTAGGTGTGTTTATTGCAGCTTTTTTAGGAGATAAAATTAGAGCTTTCTTTCACAAAAAGAAACCTCTTGATGATCAACCTAAAAAACATCCAATGATTGTAAACCTATGGAATAAATACGGCATTATTGGATTGGGCTTTTTAGGCACTATGAGTGTTGGCGCACCTATTACAATTGCTGTAGGTGTTGGATTACATGCACACTTACCTAAACTTATTTTATGGTGTTGCATTGGCGTTATTACAAGATGTATTGTATTTACGTTGGTTGGATATTATGGCGTAAAATTATTTTGAT
>DAOOQH010000249.1:0-4548 GCA_035388625.1 Chitinophagaceae bacterium
TAATATTTTTGTGGTTGGGGATGACGATCAATCTATTTATCGTTTTCAAGGAGCTAATGTTGAAAATATTCATGATTATAAAAGTCGATATTCTTCACAATTAATTGATATCGTATTAAAATCAAATTATCGCTCAACACAACGTATTCTTGATATTTCAAAAAGTATCATTGAAAACAATAAAGAGCGACTTTCAGTTAAATATCCTAATATTCGAAAAGAGCTTATAGCATCAAATCACCAACGACAATTAAGTAGTGTTGAACCAGCCCTTCATATTTATGAAAATACTTTTCAAGAGTTAATTGGAATTACTACCCAGGTTCAAAGTCTGATTGCTAAAGGAACTAATCCAGAAAAAATTGCGGTTATTTATAAAGAGAATAAATGGGGTGATGAATTGATGAAATTCTTTAAAGAAAAAAATATCCCGTATTATTCAAAAAGAAAAGAGAACTTATTTAAGTTGCCTTTATCAAAAAAGATGCTATCTATTTTACGCTATATTTCAGCCGAAAGGTTAATTCCATATAGCGCAGATGATATCTTATTCGAAATTTTACATTTTGATTTATTTAAAATTCCTTCCATTGAGATTGCCAAAGCGAGTGTTAAAGTAAACGACTTAAAATACACTACTAAAACCTCACTTCGTACTTATTTTCAAGAATGGATAGAAACAGCCAATAGAGATCAATTTTATGAAAAACCTCATGAGCACCTCATTGAATTTGCTACCCTGATAGAAAAATGGATTCAAGAGAGTTATAATATAACCTTGCTTCAATTGGTTGAAAATATTATGATTGAAGGAAAGTTTCTGTCATTTGCTTTAAACGAAAGTGATCATAAAATATGGAATTTAGAAGTACTTCGGTCACTTATGAATTTTATTAAAGAAGAAACACATCGTAATCCTGATTATACCTTATCCTCTTTTATTGAAATCATTGATTTAATGCAAGAACAAGAGATTAGTCTACCTCTTTATCGAATATTTGGAAATGAAAATGGTGTAAATTTATTAACTGCTCATGGTTCAAAAGGTCTCGAATTTCAATATGTATTTTTAATGAATGCAACCTCTTCAACATGGGAAGGCAAAAGGGCACCAAACTTTAGTTATAAACTGCCTGACAATATTTTTCATACAATTCATACGGATGATATTGAGGCTAAGATAGAAGAACAACGTAGACTATTTTTTGTAGCCATTACACGAGCGGAAGAGTATTTATTTATTTCATGGAGTAAAAAGGACGAAAAGGAGAAGCCTTTAGAGCCTTCTCAATTTATTGCTGAAATTACTGATAAGATACTGCTCGAACGTCAGCCTTATTTAATTTCTGAATTGCAAGCCTCAGATTTTTTAGAAATTTATTTATTGCGAAATAAACAACCTGTTATTGAAAATAGTGAGCATCAATTTATCGAAACAGCTTTGTCGAAATTTGAAATGAATGCAACCGCCTTAAATAATTATCTGGATTGTCCTTTGAAATTTTACTATCAAAATTTAATTCGTGTACCAAGTGGTCGAAGCGAGGCAAGTACTTTCGGAAGTGCCATTCATCATGCTCTTGAGAAACTCTTTGAGAAGATGAAAAATAATAATGATGTATTTCCAACGCTTGAGGTTTTTATTGATGACTTCAAATGGTATATCCATCGAAATCGTGAGAGCTTTACGCCAGAGGCATTAAAACGCCGACTTGATTACGGAATCAGCATTCTTTCAGCCTTATATGAAAATAATATCAATACTTGGGAAAAGGTTGTTTTAATTGAAAAGACATTTAAAAATATTGTTATAGAAAAAGTGCCAGTAAAAGGGATGCTGGATAAAATGGAATTTAATTTTAATCAAGTAACTATAGTTGATTATAAAACTGGCAAGCCAGAAAATGCAACTAAAAAACTAAAGCCCCCAACAGTAGCTTCGCCATTAGGTGGCGATTATTGGCGACAGGGTGTATTTTATAAACTATTAGTTGAAGCCTATAAATTGAAAGATTATCAAGTGCTTAAAACAGTTTTTCAATTTGTTGAACCTAATGAAGCGAATGAATATACAAGTATTGAAATTATACCAACTGATGATGATTTAGAAATTGTAAAAAAGCAAATTACTGAAACATGGGCTAAGATTCAAAATCATGATTTTTATACAGGTTGTGGTAAACACGATTGCAATTGGTGCAATTTTGTAAAGGAAACAAATCAGTTTATAGCATTGAAAGAAATGGTTGAATTGAATGAAGATGAGATCTAGCATTGCTTAAAAGCTAAAATGAGTAAAATAAAAAAGCGATCTCAACTTATTAGTTGAGATCGCTTTTGGTATAAATCTTTGAATTTAATTAGTCTTGAACATCAGTTTTTGATGGTGCAGGAGCTGGTGTAGCAGATGATGCAGTTTTTTGAGCGCAACATGCTTTTCCTCCAGCGGCAACTGATTTCTTGCAACAAGCGTGCATTTCATCTGGTGCAACCGCAGAAGCGTCTGTTGATGCAACACCTTTTTTGCAACAAGCCTTGCCAGCTGTTCCATCTTTGCTACAGCTCTTTGATGTACTTGCTGAGGCTTCTTTATTACAACTTGCTTTGTCTTTACAACATTTTTTGTCGGCGAACATTGTACCTGTGATCAATAAGGTCAATGCAACTAATACTATCTTTTTCATGTTTTTTAATTTTTATTTTAACAAAAATACTCCAAAAATTCGCTCTACACATGATTTTTTAAATTTTAACAATATAAATTTATTTAGAATATATGGAGTTCTAATGCTTAAGTACGTTCTTTGTCGATTACTTGAGTAAAAATGCATTATATAAGGGTTATTGGGCTTTGGCAGCCATTTCGTTTTTTTGGGGAACGACCTGGTTTGTTTCGAAACTAACTGTGAAATTTATTCCACCCTTGCAAATGACAGGGATGCGTCAACTTTTTGCGGGTAGTTTATTAATTATTTATTTCTTAATAAAAGGAACCAAATTACCATCACCTCGCCAATTATTTTTTCATTTAATTGTGGGATTTTTATTAATTACTTGTAGTAATGGGTTAACCACTTGGGCGATAAAATATATTCCATCTTTTTTAGGTGCCTTAATTGCTTGTCTCATGCCATTCGTTTTGATTATTTCAAATTCTGTATTTTTTAAGGTAAAAGTAAAACCAATTATATACTTATCATTGATCATTGGATTTACTGGTGTCGTTATTTTATTATCATCATTTGTAGAAGAAATGCATGGCGCAAATTTCTTATTTGGAATTTTACTTTCCTTGATTTCCATTGGAACTTGGACAAGTGGTACTTTGATTTCAACTAAAAACAAATTGAATATCGATCCGTTTGAAGGAATTGGATGGCAAATGTTTTTAGGTGGTATTGTACTTTTAATTGCTTCTCGAATCACGGGTCAACATGTTCCATTAATTACAATACCATTAGAGGCTTGGATAGAATTTGTTTATCTAGCTTTGGTGGGTTCAATTTTTTGTTTTGTTTGTTATTTATACGCACTCAAAACCCTGCCAATGAGTTTGGTTTCAATTTATGTTTATATAAATCCTATTGTAGCACTTTTGCTTGGTGTTTTTATTTTAAATGAAAAAATTACACTTCAAATAGTGATTGGTATAGCCGTTACATTTTGTGGTATTTATCTTGTGAAAAAATATTCAAGTTAGTAACTGCTTTTCTTTTAGACTTCTATTTTATTCAACACTTCAATATTAAAAATATTTGATTGAAGGGCTTTGATAATCATGACATCTCTTCTGTATTATCATGCAATTCTGTCAAAGATTGATCAAATAAAAATAGACTACCTTCGCACCCACTGAAAAAATGGCTGACAATATACCCTTGGCATACTTCATGCTAGGATGGCAGTAAATTAAATACTTTTAACTCAAAAACATAAATTGATATGGCGAAAACAACAAAAACAATCGAGGCTAAAGCGGCCAAAGCAAGTATTACACCCTTACACGATCGTGTAATTGTGCGAGCGGCAGCAGCAGAAACAAAGACAGCTGGTGGCATCATTATTCCTGACACAGCAAAAGAAAAACCACAACGTGGGGTAATTGTAGCTGTAGGAACTGGTAAAAAGGATGAGCCAATGACAGTGAAGGCAGGTGATACTGTGTTGTATGGTAAGTATGCAGGCACAGAAATTACTGTTGATCATGAAGAATTATTAATCATGAGAGAAAGTGATATTCTAGCAATCGTTTAATTGCATCGCTAGATTCACAGAATTAATTCATCATTAAATTCTCTATCCTCAAATCGGATAGAACATTAAATTAAAAATTTATTAAATAAAATAAAAAATGTCAAAACAAATTCTTTTTAATATTGAAGCACGCAACAAAATGAAAAAAGGCGTGGATACCTTAGCTGATGCGGTTAAAGTAACTCTTGGACCAAAGGGTCGTAACGTTGTTATAGAAAAAAAATTCGGAGCACCGCAAATCACTAAAGATGGTGTAACGGTAGCTAAAGAAATCGAATTGAAAGACCCATTAGA
>DAOOQH010000250.1:0-4475 GCA_035388625.1 Chitinophagaceae bacterium
TCCAATCTTATCACTCAACCATCCAAAGAATAAGAAGAAGGGTGTGGCGAAAGCGATAGCCCAAAGCATAATGGTTCTGCTTTGTTCAAAGTCTAAGTTTGCCTTATTTTCAAGAAAGCTTTGTGCAAAGAATTGTCCAGTATACCAAACAACTCCTTGCCCCATAACAGCACCAAATAAAGCAAGCAATACCATTTTGAAATTGCCTTTATGAGCAAAGCTTTCTTTGAGTGGATTTACAGACGTTTTTCCTTCATGTTTTAGTTTAGCAAATAAAGGAGATTCATTCATTCGCATACGGATATAAATTGACACAATGACTAATAAAATAGAAATCCAAAAAGGATAGCGCCATCCACCCCATTCAGCAGTAAATGCATCATCAGTCATATTTAGTTTTACACTCATAATTACACCAAGCGCCACAAATAAACCAAGTGTTGCAGTTGTTTGAATCCAAGCGGTATAGTAACCGCGTTTGCCTAAAGGTGCATGTTCTGCTACATAAGTTGCAGCACCACCATATTCACCGCCTAAAGCAAGACCTTGAATAAGTCTTAAAAGTAAAACCAAGGCTGGGGCAAGCATGCCAATACTTTTGTATCCTGGTACAAGACCAATTAAAAAGGTTGAGCCACCCATTAAAACCAAGGTGAGCAAAAATGTATATTTTCGGCCGACGATATCTCCAATTCTTCCGAAAACTAAAGCTCCAAAAGGACGTACAATAAAACCTGCAGCAAATATTGCTAACGTACTTAATAATGCCGCTGTTGGGTTCCCGTCGGGAAAAAATTGTGTTGAAATTATTTTGGCTAACATACCAAAAATGTAAAAATCGTACCACTCAATAAGAGTTCCTAAAGAGGATGCACCAATGATGGTTGCTATTCCTTTAGTTGATATTTGTTCGTTATTACTCATAATAATTTTGTTTAAATGTGAGGGATTATTTTTTTAGATATTATTTGATTTATAAAAAGATATGAGTTTGTAAAATGAACTCTCCTTTACTTCCATTTCTAACAGGTTCTGTTGATCCAGCAAGTGGAGCTTTATACACTGGACGGGTACCATATTGTAAAGTCACTTTTGCATTATGATTATTGATAAAGTAATTGACACCTAAATCAAATTGACTTGAAGGTGTGCCAATGCGTTCGAAATTTTTCATCGTATATGTAGCATATGGCATGAATGCGGTTCCATTTGATAATTTTGGAAGAAGTAACCCCGCTTGCGTATACCAAATAGTTCCAGTACCTAATGTGGGTTGTAAATTTCCGCCACCGGCCCAGCTTGCATCGGGTGTTGAAGTTACCGCAGAGGTTGAAGGATGTTGATTGAGTATACCGATATTGCGAATGTATTTTGGTCCAAAATTATGAGCAGTAAATGATGAGTATACATTTAGTGCCATGCCCTTGGTGTTTTTCAATGGCATATCTAAATATACATCTGCACCAAAATTTGTTTGGTCATGTGTTTTTACAGAATCGGTTAATGTTGGTCTGCTTGCAGTTGCTTTTGGATGATAGTAAAATCCAGCACCTACATTCAATACTTTTTTTGCGCCTAAATACGTACCAACAAAAAATGGAAGCACATTACTTTCTTTATCCCAAAATTGATATGCTACATAACCTTGAGTTGACCATGATTCAGTAAATAAATTGGTTGCAATTGGTGAAACAATAGCGCCATCATTTTTAACACCAAATGCAAATGGCTTATTTACGGCTAAACGATAATCTAATTTGCCAACTTGTCCTTTAGCATAAATGCCTAATTGACGAGCAAATTGATCGGTTGCTTCAATATTAAACCAGTTATGAATAGGTGCATCAAGTGTCATAAAGTTTAATGTGCTTGCACTCGCCATTCGACTCACACCATTCCAATAATGTAAACCGGTACCAATATGTAATTTACTTGGAATAATTGCGTATTCAGTCCAAGCATCATGCATATATAATTGAGGTCGTTTTCCACCCTGTCCAGTGCCCGAAGCGCCTGTACCTAATGCGCCTGCACTTCCACCATTTGAAAAGCTTTGATTGTTTAATCCAAAGTGAGATACAATCATAAAGCGTGGAGAAATTTGTGCTTGTAATAAAATTCTTGATCTTCGAATTCCAAAATCAGTTGAATTGCTTTGTGCTTTGTTGTTAATATCTACTGTGCCTGGATTGTTTTGAGTACTACTGACCCACATCTGATGCCAAGTAATAATGCGTAAAAATTTGCTACCTTTCTCATCTAATTTCAATGTGAGTGGTTTGTAGCTGTGATCAACATTTTGTGCTTTCAATAAGCTTGTCGAAAGTAAAAAAGCGACGAGTGTAAATTTTAATTTGTTCATAGCAGTAATTTTTATTTTTTGATACTGCTAATGTCTAAACAATTTTTATCAATGTTTATTTATATCTATACTATTGTTAATTGTATAGTTAGTTTATTTTTTTAAATCGTTCCCATTTGATCATCATAAATTTGTCGCCTAATTCATTAATAATACATCCACTTGATTTGAGGTTATCACGATCTTTCATAAACTCAATCAATTCAAAGTGTGTAAACACTTTATAGGTTGGTCGGTATTCTAAATTTTCTGGTCTTTGTATTTTATATTGTCGAATCCAATTCATGACTGAAACATGACTTACGCCTAAAATTCGTTCAATTTCTCGAAGCGTTACTCCTTCAACATAAAGCTGTATTGCTTTTACGACATAGTATGGGTCTATATTTTTACCCTCTTTCATTACTGTAAAAAAATAGTTGCAATCTTTACACTGATAACGCTGTCTGCCTTTAACAATGCCACTTTTAACGTAGTGCTCGCTTTTGCATTTTGGACAATTAATTGATTTCATTTTGTAAATTTTTAGATTGACTATATTAAATTAGCATAAATATACTAATTTAGCAATGCTGATTTGTTTCAAGATATGAATAATATTTAGCAAGATGTTATTTTGACTTTTTAAATTTTCTTTGAAATGAGGCATACTGTGATCTCGATAGAATTTTAAGATCTAAAGATATACCAATTTAGCAATAAAAAAATAGTGTCTTTCATTTTTAGATTTACTTTTATACTCTAAAACTAATTACTATGTCGTATCCATATCAAATTAAATCACTTGAACAATATCATGAAGTGTACAAACAAAGCATTGAAGAACCAATAAAATTTTGGGGAGATATCGCTTCACATTTTCGATGGAAGAAACATTTTGATGAAGTTTTAAATTGGAATTTTAAAGAGCCTAAGGTTGAATGGTTTAAAGGAGGTAAAATGAATATTACTGAAAACTGTTTAGACCGCTGGGCGGAATCGCAACCACATACGCCAGCTATTATATGGGAAAGTAATGACCCAGAAGAACATCATCGTTCAATTTCTTATAAGGAACTATTGTTTAAAGTCAACCAATTTTCAAATGTGCTTAAAAACAATGGTGCTAAAAAGGGCGATCGAATTTGTATTTATATGCCTATGGTTCCAGAATTGGCTATTGCTGTATTGGCATGCGCTCGAATAGGAGCAATACATTCCGTGATTTTTGGTGGTTTTTCTGCTCAAAGTATTGCCGATCGAATTAATGATGCTGAATGTAATATTGTAGTAACAGCTGATGGAGGCTATCGAGGCAATAAAGAGATTCCTTTGAAATCAGTAATGGATCAGGCTTTAATACAATGTAAATCGGTTCAAAAAGTGATTGTTTTAACGCGAACCAGAACACCTGTAAGTATGCTAAAAGGTAAAGAGGTTTGGTGGGAAGACGAAATTAAGAAAGTTGAAACAGCTGGTAATCCATTTTGTGAAGCAGAGGCAATGGATTCAGAAGATGAATTATTTATATTATATACTTCTGGTAGCACAGGCAAACCAAAAGGAGTGGTTCATACTTGTGCCGGTTATATGGTGTATACAAATTATACGTTTGTAAACGTTTTTCAATATGAACCCGGCGATATTCATTTTTGTACCGCTGATATTGGTTGGATTACAGGTCATAGTTATATTGTGTATGGTCCATTAAGTGCTGGAGCCACTACATTGATGTTTGAAGGGATACCAACTTGGCCAGACGCAGGAAGATTTTGGGAAGTGGTTGATAAATTTAAAGTCAATATTTTATATACAGCTCCAACCGCCATCCGCAGCCTAATGAGTTTTGGTTTAGATTTTTTGAAAGGTAAAAATTTAAGCTCATTAAAGGTGTTAGGAAGCGTTGGTGAACCTATTAATGAAGAGGCTTGGAATTGGTTTCATGATCATATAGGCAAAGGTAAATGTCCTATTGTTGATACATGGTGGCAAACCGAAACAGGTGGTATTATGATTTCAAATTTGGCTGGTATTACCCCACATAAACCTTCTTACGCAACCTTACCGCTACCTGGTATTCAACCCATGCTTGTTGATGAAAGTGGAAATTCAATTGCAGGTGGCGATGCCTCAT
>DAOOQH010000251.1:0-4419 GCA_035388625.1 Chitinophagaceae bacterium
CAACATCTTCTAAATCGGGGTAACCTCAACTAACACGCTAGAATTTTCGTTCCTCAAACCCTATCGTGTAATTTGGGTTAAATAAATCAATCCCAAAAAAGGCTTCCTGATTAAAGAGTTTTTTTTAATTAAATTGATAGTGAAGAAGCTTATTTATTATTCATTCTTGAGTATCCGATCATGATTTCGTAATAGTACAATAACAATAAGATAATTATGTTATAACATATAACCGAATTGTTCATTTTAACGTAATACTCAAGTAAGAATTAGGTAATATCTAATCTGAATATTTGCAGTTCTAACCAAGCAAATAGAATAAAAAAATATTTTAGCCCACATGAAACAATTCAAAAATTTAGTTCCAATTTTATTTCTTTTTCTTTTTCAAAATTCATTCGCACAAACCACTTTTGTTGAATGGAATTTTAATTCAACCCCTCCTGATGGCAGTAACAGCACAGGCTCTACTCTGCCTTCTGTTGGCGCAGGAACATTTACAACCATAGGTGGAATTACACAATCATTTTCTTCAGGTTCCGCAAATGGTGGTTCGTCTGATCCGGCACTTACTGATAATACGGGTTTGCAAACAACTACTTTTGCCGCGCAAGGAACCAATAATAATTCTTGTGGTATTCAATTTCAAGCATCAACATTAGGATATCAAAATATCATTTTAAATTATGATCTACGACATAGTAATACTTCAAGTCGTTACGAACAAGTTCAATATACTTTAGATATCACCGCAACAACTCCAGTTTGGGTTGATGCAACTACATTTGATGGTAATGTTGGTGATACATGGTTTAAGAATAGAACCATAGATTTGTCGGCAGTTACATCTTTGAACAATAATCCAAATGCCGCTTTTAGAGTGGTAAGCACTTTTGGTCCATCAACTTCAGTTTATGCTGCAACAGGTGCATCAAGTTCATATGCAAGTTCAGGTACTTGGCGTTTTGATATGGTAGAAGTGAAAGGACAATCATTTGGTGCAGATATTATTCCGCCGATAGCCCAAACTTATTTATATAGCAATGCCACAAACTCTATAGTAGTTTTTAGCGAACCTGTTTCAAGTCTAACAGCCACTAATATTTTGAATTATAATTTCACGCCTGCATTATCAATATCTAATATTTCTTTGTCTGCCAATGGAGATACTGCCTATATACAACACAGTGCTTTTATTGATGGTACACCATATGCTATACAAATAAGTGGTGTTCAAGATATAGCAGGTAACACAATGGCGGCAACTAGCTTTAATACAATCTTTAATGGATTAACACCCAACTTGGTAATCACTGAAATTATTCATTCGCCAAATGATATTGAAATGATAGAGGTATATAATGCAAGTGGATCACCAATACCTTTAGGAGGATTGTTTTGGGCTATAGGAACAACGGGTGCTTTTCCAGTAATTACTTTACCTGCTGATTCTACTATTGTTTTTGCTACCAGCACAGCAACTGCATCTACTAGTTTAAATGTAGCTAATGTTTACACAATATTAAATGGATTAGGTTCTTCAAATGATAATTTAGTGATTAGAAATTCTTTGAATCAAACAGTAGATAGTGTACAATATTTTGTGGGAATTAATGGATGGCCAATTGCACCTAGTAGTGTGTATGGATATTCGTTTGAATTAAATTATGCAGCCTCTGATAACTCAGTTGGAACGAATTGGAATGTGCCAGTCAATCAAGTAACGCCTCAACCAACACAAGGAATTATTTTAGGTACGCCCGGTAAATATCCTGCGCCAATAGTATCAAATCCTAATCCAACCATTGTATTAACTGGCAACAAATTGAATACAAATGAAAGTGCTGGCACAGTATCAGTGACCGCAACTTTAAACAATGGAAATTTTTTCTCTAGCGCTGTTGAAGTTAGTATTCTTGCAATGAGCACTGCCACTCAATCAAGCGATTATACAGTCGTAAATTCTTTGAATCTTATTTGGCCGGCTTTATCAAATGGTGTAAGTCAGACTATTCAATTTTCAATTCAAGATGACTTATTACCTGAGGATGCTGAGTATATTATTTTACGACTTACAAACCCAACTAACGCAACATTATCAAGTGCAAATTACTATACTATTGTCATTAACGACAATGATAAGTTAGCTGATATTGCTTCAGAATCAATAAAATTAAATTATGTTACTTCTTTTAGCAATGGTGCAGCAGGTGTCAATTCTGCCGAAATTGTTGCTTATGATGCTTTGTCAAAAAGACTATTCATCGCCAATTCAATTGGAGCCAAATTAGATATCGTGAATTTTGCAAATCCGTCCAACCCTATTTTAATTAGCTCATTGAGTATGGCTACTTATGGTAATATAAATTCGGTAGCAGTGAAAAATGGAATAGTAGCTGTAGCCATTGAAAATATTGCACCGCAATCGAATGGGAAAGTGGTATTTTTTGATACCAACGGAAATTATTTAAACGAAGTAGTTGTTGGCGCCATGCCTGATATGATTACTTTCAATAATAGTGGAACAAAGGTAATTACACCTAATGAAGGTGAACCTAACACAGCTTATACAATTGATCCTCTTGGAACAATTTCAATTATTGATATCTCTGGTGGCGTTGCATCATTAAATGCATCAAATGTTACGACCTTAGATTTTACTGCTTATAACAGTCAGCTTAGTAGTTTGAAAGCTGCGGGAGTTAGAATTTTTGGACTAGGTGCATCAGTTGCACAAGATATGGAACCTGAATATATAACCTTATCAGATGATGACAGTAAAGCATGGGTGGTTTGCCAAGAGAATAATGCGTTAGTTGAAATTAATTTATTGACAAATTCTATTACCTCTATACTTCCTTTAGGTTCAAAAGATTTTTCACTTACCGGTAATGCATTAGATGCAAACGATCAAGGC
Source organism: Chitinophagaceae bacterium (assembly GCA_035388625.1). Taxonomy (GTDB): domain Bacteria; phylum Bacteroidota; class Bacteroidia; order Chitinophagales; family Chitinophagaceae; genus OLB11. Next base: position 2,918 of record DAOOQH010000251.1, read on the forward strand.
GGAATTATTCAAATGGCAACTTGGCCAATTAAAGGGTTTTATATGCCAGATGCAATTGCTTCTTATACTGTTGCTGGAACCACCTATGTAATTACTGCAAATGAAGGCGATGCAAGAGAATATAATGGCTATTCGGAAGTTGCTAGAATGAGTTCATCTAGCTATGTTTTAGATCCAACGGTATTCCCAAATGCAGATGTGATTAAAGCGAATATTGGCAGATTAAATATTACAACCGCAAATGGTGATACAGATAATGATGGCGATTTTGACGAAATTTATACTTATGGTTCTCGTTCAATTACGATTTGGAATGCCACAACAGGCACTAAAGTTTGGGACAGCGGCGATGATTTTGAATTAATTACAAGTCAGCACCCACAAATCTCAGCCATCTTTAATGCAAGTAATGCAAATAATACTTTTAAAAATAGAAGCGACGACAAAGGCCCTGAACCTGAAGGTGTAACGATTGCTTATATTTACGATAAAGTATATGCCTTTATCTCACTTGAAAGAATTGGTGGTTGTATGGTTTATGATGTAACCAATCCGGCAAACCCAATTTATGTTGATTATAAGAATAGTAGAAACTTAGTGACTTATGGTGGCGATAACGGAGCGGAAGGAATTATTTATATTAAAAATAGCGAGACCGACAATGGAAAGTCGTATGTTATTTTAGCGAATGAAGTTTCTTCTACTTTATCTATTTATGAAGTGGAAGTAACTAATATCCCTTATACAACTTTAGATATAACCGCAATTTTAGAGGGCTATTATGCCGGTTCGCAAACAATGCAAGCAGTTAAATTTAATCAAGGTGTTTCGATGGATACTACTATTTGTGATGATGTTAGCGTTGAACTTTATACGACTACTAATATATCATCAAATACTCCAGGCCCTTATACTCCAGATTACACATTTAATGCGGTTGCAAATATACAAGGGGAAATTATATCTCAATTCCCATCAAGTATTCTTGGTAATACTTATTGGATGGCTATTAAGCATCGTAATCATATTAAAACATGGAGTGCAAATCCAATTACCATTAGTGAATATACAAATTATAATTTTAGTAATGCTGCAACTAAAGCTTATGGAGCAAATCAAAAAGAAGTAAGCATAGGAACTTGGGCTTTCTATTCAGGTGATATTAACCAAGATGAAAATATTGATTTATTAGATTTAGGCATATTAGAAGCTGATATTAATAATTTCATATTCGGTTATTATCCAACTGATATTAATGGCGATGGCAATGTTGATTTATTAGATGCAGCACTAGTTGAAACGAATGTAAATGCGTTTGTGTTTTCGATTCATCCGTAAATTATACACATAATCAGACTAAAACTTATTCCATTCAGATTTTCAACTTCAACACCACCAATAAATAAATCAAAACAACTTAATAAGAGAATTCATATTCTTTCATTCAAGAAGTATCAAGTTTTAAGTGAGAGTGATTCTCCTATTTTAAATAAGGAGAATCA
>DAOOQH010000252.1:0-4362 GCA_035388625.1 Chitinophagaceae bacterium
TGGAATTATGAAAAAGTATATCCAAGAATTTATTTCAGTATTCTCGGTCAGCCTCGGGACACAAACCAAGGAGTAATATATCTCCTTTGATTTGTAGAGACAAAAATCAAGGAGTGAAAAATTTATGTGTCGAATTTCCTTATCGGTTGTTGGGGACACCAACCGAAAGAGAATGAACGAAACCTTATTTCTTCTTCTTTTTATTAAATCGAATAATGTATTTAGCGGTTGATGTGGCAGCAACATCATAGCATTGTGCTAATCGATTGGCAACATCCGTATTCATACTTCTTGCAACTACCCGCATAACAGAACCAGTTGTACCCATATTTGTCTTTGCCTTTACAATACCTTTAGCATTTAAAATTCGCCCTTTCGCCATCACTTTATTTGTAGCGGTTTCAACAAAACTAATTTCAAATTCAGCAGAGGCAGGTACATTTTTTACATAAGTACCTTCGCCTGTTTTTGCTTTAACTAATTTTACTACCAATTTATAATTCTCATTTTCACCTTGAGATATTTTCATTGTTTTTTTCGCTGTTTTTTTGAACGATTTTTCAAAATGCTCAGGATATCGTTTTGTTTTAACATCTTGCCAATGCTGAACAAAATTATCACCACGCCCCTCTTTTTTATCATTAAATTCTTCTTTACGAGTGTCAAGAAATTCGCTTTCTGTTTTACCATTAATCAATACGCCATCAAAAACATATTCAACATTCATTCGATTTTCTCCTTTTAAAAAGGTAAGTTTTTTATCACTTAATGAGTCCCATAATATGGTTTGCGCATATGAAGAAATCGCCATAGAGAATATAAGACATACTAAAATTGTAAACTTTTTCATGAAATAAGATTTAGATTGTTTTGTTTTAAATATTAAATTGTATGCAACGAATGTAGAAATAATTTTTAAACATTTATAGTAATCTCTTATAAAAGAAGTTTGTTGTAATAATTGAATGAACCTTAGCTCAGCTCCCATTATTCACGCAACGAATCTGATTGATTTGTTTGTATCCATTTTTTAAGAGATGAATTTCTTCTATCTAATTTGTGCAAGGAACTAAAATTTAGGCTTGTCCATTTGAATGATGTAATATTGAATTTCAATTATGCTTCATTCAACGAAAGGTATTGTATTACGTACAATTAAATATGGCGACACAAGTATCGTCGTCGCTATATATACCGAATTGTTTGGAACACAAAGCTATATAATTAATGGTGTACGAACAGAAAGGAAATCAGCCAATAAAGCCAATATTTATCAACCGACCACATTATTAGATTTGGTGGTTTATCATGCACCCAATAAAAATTTACAACGAATTAAAGAAGCTCGGGTAAATTATATCTATGGTGATTTGCAACATCATATCGTTAAAAATACCATTGCCATTTATATCTCTGAATTAATTCATAAAACAATATCTGAACCTGAAGCCAATCCAGATTTGTTTGAGTTTTTTGAAAATGCCTTTCTGTATATTGATCAAAATACTGAAATTGAACTTGCTAACTTTCCTATCATATTTACACTTCAATTAGCTAATCATCTTGGCTTTGGTATTCATAACGAATATTCCGAAACCAATCTTATTTTCGATATGCAAAATGGTCAATTTTGTACAAAAAATGAATTGACTACACTCCAATTTATTGAAGGCGAACTAGCACAATTCTTATCTATATTAGCGAATGATGGCGAAATAAAATTGGCCTTACTCAATCAAATGAAACGCAAAGAATTATTGTCGATTTGTATTCAGTATTTGCGTTTGCATATTCCACATTTAAGCGAATTAAAAAGCGTCGATATCCTGCACGAAGTATTGAGTTAATTCATCATTTACAATTTCACAAATACAATATTATCAGATTCTAATTTCGAATCGCTTAAATAATGGTCAATATCATTTATCAGATTCAGTTCTCCACTATTTTGAATGATATGTGGTTGATAATTCATACTTAATAGTAATTGAAGCGCTTGGCTATGAGGTTGATTATTTCTATCGGGTGCTAAATATTCCATCATCAATATGGGCGTATGACTCATTAAATAATTCTTTCCACCTTCAATTACTTTCAACTCACCACCTTCAACATCTATTTTGATATAATGAGGTTGAAACTTTGTATTCACTAAAATATCATCAATGGTAGTGGCTTCAATATTGACAGCTACTGGCTTAGAATGCTGAAACCAATTTTCATCTTTAAATTGTGTAATATCAAATGAATTGTATTCCGAATGAAGATTCGGAAATTCATAGAAAACTAAATTTCCTTTTTGATTTGAAACAGCCTTTTGAAAAATAGAAATATTTTTAATCTGATTACAATTCTCACTCAATATTTTATAACTAACTGATGTCGGCTCAAATGAATAGGTCAAACCTGTTGGTCCAATAAGTTCTGTTGCAAGTCGTGTAAAATAACCATAATGCGCCCCTATATCTAAAAAATGGTTCCCTGAATGAATATGCTTAATCATGAATTTGGCAAGTCTAATTTCTGATGAATGCGATTTGCCTCTTGTCAAATAAATATCGGTTGAGGCAGGAAGAGCGATTTTCATCTTACCACCAAAAAACAAATCTGTTTCAATCAAGATTATTTTTTTTCTAATTGGATAAAAAAAATGACGATACAAAATTGCTAGCAAGTATCGATATGGATTGCAAAAAAGCCGCCTTAATTTAGAATAGTTCGCAATTTGCTCAACCTTAGCCAATTGCGCTAGTAAATTATCTTTCATGGAGTTCAATACTTGAATTAAAACTGAGGCAATTCAGGTTTTGTATTCATTATTTTTTCAATTCTTGCATTTATTTCGGGTGTCAATTTCGACATAAGATCAATTGATTTTAAGGTTTCAGTTAATTGCTCTTTTTTTGTAGCACCTAAAATTGCGGTACTCACATTCGGATTTTGAATACACCATGCAATACTTAATTGAGGTAAACTAATTTCAATTTCATTCGCCAATTTCGCCAATTTTACTACTTTGTCAACTTTATCTTTTGTTAACCATCGCTCAGCTAACCATTCAAACCCTTTAGTAGCAAGGCGCGAACCTTTTGGCAAACCATCATTATATTTACCTGTGAGTAAACCCGATGCCATCGGACTCCATATGGTAGTGCCCATTCCCACTGAATTAAATATACCTAAAAACTCATTTTCCATTTTATTTCGCTCAAATAAATTGTATTGAGGTTGTTCCATGGTTGGGCCAATTAATTTATACTCAGCAGCAACGCGATGTGCTTCCATAATTTCAACACCACTCCATTCGCTTGTGCCCCAATATAAAATTTTTCCTTGTTGAATTAAGGTATTCATTGCCATCACCGTTTCGGCAATTGGGGTTTCTTTATCGGGACGATGACAAAAATACAGATCTAAATAATCAACTTGTAAACGAATAAGCGCTTCGTGACAGGCTTCTATAATATGTTTTCGACTTAAACCTTTTTGATTAGGTTTATTATTCTCACCACGCCATCCAAAAAAAACTTTACTACTTACACAATAACTAGTTCTATCCCATTTTGATTTTTTTAAAACACGACCCATCATATTTTCACTTTCACCTAGGGCGTAAACCTCAGCGTTATCGAAAAAATTAATTCCATTGTCGTAAGCATAGCTCATCAGTTGAGCCGCTTTTTTATCATCAATTTGTTTGGCAAAACTTACCCAACTGCCAAATGAAAGTAAGCTTACTTGTAATCCTGATTTTCCTAATCTTCGATATTGCATTTGTTTATTTTTTTAATTGTGTTGATTTAAAATTATCGTTCTATCGCTTCTGTCATTTTTTTTCTCAGAATCGTTTTAATATTTAGCACCGCTTGTTCCAATTTTTTCAATAGGATGCCAAGTAGTTTTTATCTCTTGTAAATCTAAAATGAGATAGGGGTTTTGTGATTCTTCTTTTCGCCAGTCATACAACCAAGTAAAGCTACGTTTTACATTAAGAGATGCATTTTCTTGCACCGTTTTTTGTTCTGCCTCATTTTCTCTACAGTAAATCACAGCATTAATATCCATATGACTCGAAAAATGCGAATACAATTCTGCACTCTTACCAGTCAATATATTCACCACACCACCAGGTAAATCGCTTGTTGCTAAAACCTCCGCAAAAGTGATGGCGCAAAGGGGTTGACTCTCACTTGCAAGTATAACACAAGTATTGCCTCCAGCAATTACAGGAAGCACCACACTTACTAAACCTAATAAGGATGACGTTTCTGGTGCTATAATACTCACTACACCAGTTGGTTCGGGCACCGAAAAATTAAAATGCGCGCTTGATACCGGATTCACTGAACTAAATAATGCTGA
>DAOOQH010000253.1:0-4350 GCA_035388625.1 Chitinophagaceae bacterium
TAAGCAACATGGATTTTATACTTTGTTTGAGATCTATGGTTTTCCATATACATTATTGCCGACAGACTTTGATGTTACTGCAATTGATTTGCATTACCCATTTCCAATTCTACCATATAAACATCAAAGAATGGAAATAGAAATGACAAAAAGAAATTTTGTAAATGTTGACTTAAATTGGAAATATACTTTGGGCAACGAATGGCAGTTTGCGGGTGGATCAACATCAACAATTGATTTATATCGTCATGATTCTGTGATGAGTTATGCTTGGTTAGGCGTTGATACTATGATGACAACTTTGTATAATGAAACTTATATTAGGAAGTGGAAACCTGGGAGTTTTACAGATACAATTATTCATATTTCACAACCATTTACAGATACATTTTACAATTCTCAATATGCTATTGTTAGAATGTTAATACCCGAACATAAGTCTCTTTCTCCGGGATTTGATCCTAATTATAATATTAATTTACCTTGGTACTTTGCATCTATTCTATGTAATCGACTTCTAATAAAAGATACATTGAGTAGGCCATGGCCAATATTGGGTGTTTCTGGATATTCTCATTACGGTAGTTGGTATTTACAAGATTTTGGTTTATTTGGACAATCAATATTCACATATCAAATTAACGCTAATGGAGGGTCTAGTTATCCATTCTATTATAAACTAGGTTCTTGCATTGGTGGAACTAAAATGAATCTAAAAATACTTTCAACTGATGATATTCAAGAATTGTCGAAAAAAGTTATTCTTTATCCTAATCCAACTTATTCTAGTATTACAATTGATATTCCAATAGAACTTGAAATATTGAATGTAAGTATGGTTAATATTCAAGGTGAAAAAATAGTAGATCGAACTAAATTTCCGAATAGTCATCAAATGGATATCTCAGATTATCCTTCAGGGATTTACTTTTTAGAATTAAAAACAAATAAGGGCATCATTAATAAGAAAATTGTGAAGTATTGATAAGGTAAGTTTCAAACAATACATGTTAATGTGCATAGTTATTAGCGTTAGGGATTGTAGTGGATACCCCGCACCCCGATGTAGAAAAATGAAATGAGGAACGAATGAAATTTTTCACTTTCGGGGGAGGAGTAGAAACGAAAAGCCCGCCCCTGTGCAGAATTAAAATGCGAGGGACGAGCTAATATTATTTTGTTTGGGGAACGCCCAAAAAGAAAATTTGTCTATGCTATTTTATTAGCGAAATAATGTAAGGTTCTTACTAATTGGCTCACGTATGAATTTTCGTTATCATACCATGAAACGGTTTTTACCATTTGAGTATCGCCAACAGTCATTACTTTAGTTTGTGTTGCATCGAATAATGAACCAAAAGTGGTACCTATAATATCAGTGCTAACAATTTCATCTTCGTTATAACCATAGCTTTCGTTGGCAGCGGCCTTCATGGCAGCATTGATTTCGTCGGCTGTTACTTTCTTTTCAAGGATAGTTACTAATTCAGTTAATGAACCAGTAATTGTTGGAACACGTTGTGCACTACCATCTAATTTACCTTTTAATTCAGGTAAAACCAATCCAATTGCTTTAGCAGCGCCCGTTGAATTAGGAACAATATTTTGTGCAGCTGCGCGACCACGACGAAGATCATTTTTAGGATGAGGAGCATCGAGTGTATTTTGATCGTTGGTATAAGCATGAATGGTTGTCATGATACCAGTTATAATACCATATTTGTCGTTCAATACTTTAGCCATTGGAGCCAAGCAATTGGTTGTGCAAGAAGCGCATGAGATAACGGTTTCAGTACCATCAAGAATTTCGTGATTGACATTAAATACCACCGTTTTTAAATCGCCTGTAGCAGGTGCTGATATTACTACACGTTTTGCGCCGGCTGTAATATGCGCCATTGCTTTGTCTTTATCTGTAAAAAAACCGGTACATTCAAGAACAACATCAACTTCATGAGCGCCCCATGGAATTTGAGCAGGATCTTTTTGGGCATAAATTTTAATTTCTGTGCCTTCAACCTGAATTGCATCATCTGAACTCGTCACATTGTGATTGAAACGGCCCTGTGCAGAGTCGTATTTTAATAGATGGGCTAGGGTAGCAGGGCTAGTCAAATCGTTGATTGCCACTACATCAATACCTTCCATATTATAAATTTGACGATAAACCAAACGGCCAATACGTCCGAATCCATTGATAGCGACTTTGATAGTACTCATGTTTTAATTTTTTTATTTAAAAAGTGATAAGAGAGTGCAAAACTAAGGCTATGAAATGGGATTTGCAATTAAGTTGAACTTTTTGAATGATAATATTTTGTAAAAAAAAAACTTTACCCTACATTTGCACTCCGATTAAAAATATGCCGCGTTGGTCAATCGGTTAAGACGCCTCCCTTTCACGGAGGAATGACGAGTTCGACTCTCGTACGTGGTACAAAAAAACAGAGTGAGAATGAGTGCGGAGAGCGTAAGCTCCCAAACGAGTTCTCGCTCTGTTTTTTTACTTCGCTCTCGCTCTGTTTCTCGCTCACTCCCGATTGTAAACGTCGGAACTGTTTCTCACTCCGAGCAATTCTCTTCTTGTCAAAACGATTCAATTATTACAAAATCTTTCTAATTCAAGTTCAACTTGTCAATAAGGCTTTAGAATAAAAGCATTTTGCATGCGAAGTGAGAAAGCGATGAGGGCTAGACTATTTTAAGAGTTAAACCTATAAAATCAACTCAATATTCCTTTACCCCATTCAGATGCAATTGATATGGTTAAATTAATTAATACTCAATTTTTTTAGCACCTCAAGTAAATCTTCTTTTTTTCTTCGGCTTACTTCAATTTCTTTATCATCGCTCATGATGAGTTGGCCACCATCTCCTTTAATATAACGTTTTATGTGATGGATATTAATTAAACTACTTTGATGTACACGTAAAAATGAATGAGTTGATAATAAATTTTCATATTCAATTAAACCCTTTGAAGCAATGAGTTGAGCTTGATGCTGTATACCGAATTTAGTATATGAACCCATGCTTTCTAGCCAAATGATATCGTCGAGTTGAATAAAATGAATGCCTTCCTGTGTGCTGATTGCAAGGCGTTGAAGCGTTTTGTCGTCGGATTTAGTGATTACCGCTTTTGCACTGTCAATTTGTTGCTTATTAATGTATGATACTTGATTTTTACATTTATTGATGGCCGATTCTAATTCGTCAGGGTCAATTGGTTTAAGTAAAAAATCAATTGCGTTTAATCTAAATGCTTTAATAGCATGCTCATTATAAGCGGTTGTAAAGATCACTTGACATGTCAATGGAAAATTTTCTTCAACAAATTCAATACCACTTTGGTTTGGCATATTGATATCTAAAAATAAAATGTCGGGTTTTAATTTATCAATAAAGCGTTTCGCTTCACTTGTGTCTTTCGCTTCGGCAAGTATAACCATATCTGGTATCATAGCGTTTATTAAATGCCTTAATGTTTCTCTACTATTTTGTTCATCATCTGTAATAATGCAAGTCATGGTATAATTTATTGAGGTATAATAATTTTAACGGTAGTACCTAAGGCAGATTGATTATGATCTATTTTATCAATGTATTCAATTGTCACATTTTTATTAAACATTTCTTTCATAGTTGAAAGCATATCTGTCGTTAATTTTTGTCCTCTGCTAATATGATTTGTTTCAATGGGTTTGCCTGTATTTCTGCCAACGCCATTATCATCAATAATACAGAATAAGTTTCCATTTTCCATGTAAAACTGAATGATGAGATGTTTGGCGCCAACTTTTGGCATCAAACCGTGAATAATTGCATTTTCAACAAAAGGTTGAATGATCATTGGAGGCAATGTGATCGACACATTTTCAATATGATGATCTGTAACTACTTTCCATTCAAACTCATTATTAAAACGAAAAGCCTCCAGTTCAAGATAGATATTGATGGTCTCAATTATTTCTTGTAATGGACTAACATGATGAAATGATTGATCGAGAATTCGACGCATTAATTTACTAAACTTACTTAAATATCGTGCTGCATCAATTGGCTTTTGTTGCATGATATAATTCTGAATTGAATTCAACGAATTGAATATAAAATGAGGATTCATTTGACTTTATAAAGCCGTTAGTTTTAATTCACTCATTTGCATATTCAGTTTTGCCTCTTTTTCTTTTATAATATCCCTTCGTTTTATCAACAGATAAAGAGATACAATGGCAAGAATCGACAAGAGAATTCTAAACCACCATGTTTGCCAAAACGGGGGTTCAATTAAAAACTCAAATTGTGCAGATGAATAAGTTTTGTAACTCAATTTATTTATACTTCGAATAT
>DAOOQH010000254.1:0-4342 GCA_035388625.1 Chitinophagaceae bacterium
AAACTTGTCAAATAATTGTTATATGTCGTTTTTGAACCGTTATAATAATATATGGAATAACCCCATTAGTTAATTTAGACCAAATACTATCACTTGCTAATGGAGGTAAAATTTCATGACTTGGCTCTAACGTAAGATTTTCTTTCTTTGGTTGTGGTGTTGAAATAGGTTCTCGTTTAGGAACTACTTTTGTTTTCTTGCTCATAAAAATATTCGTAAAATAATTTAATTAATAATTAGCAACATCTTGCAAGGCCTTTTTCAATATTTGATCGTTGGGCGCTAATGACAATCCTTTCGACCACATTTCTTTTGCCTTGGCAAAATCTTTCATTTTAAAATAAACAACGCCTAAATAATAATACGGACGATTATCATTTGGCTTAATTTGATTTGCATACTTGAGTTGCGCTAAAGCCTCCGGCAATTTATTTTCATTTAAAAATCCTACACCCTTATTATAATAGTAGGCTGCAGATCCATCTAAAAACTCTGGCAGCTTTTTTTCATAAGGCGAAAGCTCCCTTGCTTTCAACCAATGATAAGTAGCGCTATCCATATCACCTTGCTTAGCCTTCACTAAACCAAGATTCATATGCGTATAAAAATAACCAGAATGTAATTGAAGTGCTTTATTACCATACATATTTGCAGTATCTAATAAACCTTTTTCACGTGATTTATTAGATGGCAAATTACTTAAATCAAAATACGAAATACATGCATTCCCATTTAACATGGTACTATTTGGATAGGTTTTTACATCTGTTGTGTACAAGGTAATATTATTTTTCCAAGCTGGATTTCGAGCAATTGTTCTGATACTATAGAATACAACTAAAGGAAGAATTGCAATTGCTACCCAAGAGGCATTCTTATGCAAAACTTTTACAAACAAATAATACAAACCATATACCAACAAAATGCAAACACCAAAGGTTGAATGATATACCAAGCGTTCGCCCATGGTAGCACCGATATTGAATAAAAAGTTATTTATAAGAACCAAGTGCATCAAAATAAATAATAATGGAACCACCAACCAACTTCTTTTTATAAATGCAAATAAACTACCAATACCTAAACCAATTAAGATAGCCGCACTTAACCATACCTCCGGATTAGCAAAGGTTCGAAATGGAATGACATTATAACTATAATCGCAACTCAGTTTGAAAGGCAAAAGCATCAACAGAAAATACTTTAAATTGATATAAATTTTTGTTGCAATGGCTTGCACACTAGTGGCATCTTTAAATGGGTTGTTCAACAACTCACTATCTTGAACAGCATTATCACTTAAACTAACAACCACACTACTTCGCATAGCGTAATAAATTCCAAAGGTAATTACAAGTCCAACCAATAAACCTGGCACTTCTGAAAGTTTAAAATTCTTATAATAAACATAAAGTGAAACAGGTAATATAATTAGTAAAGTTGCGCCATACTCTTTACTTAATAAAGCAATAAAATAGCAAACCAATGCCCATATCAAATGTTTCATTCGTTTAGTTTCAACATATAAAAAACTCAAATGCAGTGTAAGCACCATAAACATCAGCGAAAGTATTTCATCTCTACTTTTTACATTGGCCACAACTTCGGTATGTAATGGATGCGCTAAAAAAAGTAAGGCAGTCAAGAGTGCTAATAATTTATGATCCTTAAAAAAGAAACGACTTAAAAACATATACAAAACACAGATACTTAAAATATAAAGTAATACATTATTGATATGTCTAAACGCCATTCCCTTTGTCTTTGTATCCTTATCGTTGTAAACCCCATCTCGATTGATATCCTCATTCGACTCCCCCACTTTATTCTTATTCAAGTCCCACGAATCATCTTTAATTCCATCGGGCATGGTGCCAATAAATTCTTGCTCAATTGCAAATGTGGCTAATGAAAAGGGTCTAAAACGACCACCCGCCAAATTGGCTTCGGCATTAATTGATTTGTTGTAACTATCGAAAATATCATTCTTCATGATATCGCCAATGCCATCAACACCTCTTAAAACATAGGTATTTCCACAGACAATTAAATCATCATCCAAAGCAAATTCATGATTAAAGGTATTGGCATAAAGCGCTAATCCTAAAATCGAAATAATGATATAAGGTATTTTACCTTGAGTTAATTTAAACCAAAAAGAGGTTGATGCTTCATCGGCGACCATCGAAACTTTTGAATCCAATTCAACACTCGTTCTCGATCCTTGTTCAGGCGTAGTTTGAATAGGTTTTGAATTATTCTTGTTCTTTTTAGACATGATTAAAAATTAGGACGCTAATATAGAAAAAATATAGCGAAAGCAAGAAGGCTAAAACAAAATGAAAAAAATATAATATTTGATATAGAGAGGCATTTATCGCCTCAATTGAATAGTAGGTTCATCATTTAAAATGCAATATTTGGGCGTTCGGGCGCGCTTTACATTCCAATCCCCTTGCCCAAAGCGTCAAGGGGTATTTCCATTACAATCGCTAACGCAAATACAAGTGCTCACTAAAAGTCATTCAACAAATCAATATTATTCAGTACATCTCATTTATTTAATTTGTACATTCACCCTATGAATAAATTTTTACTTCTCATTCTTTTCGTAAGCTGCACTCAATCTTCTCTGATTGCTCAAACAACACTTTCAAAAACAATAATAAGCAATGGTGTTACGCGCTCATACCGTATCTATATCCCTGCCATCTATAATTCAAGTAACGCTGTACCGTTAGTCTTTAATTTTCATGGCTATGGATCCAATAATTTACAACAAGAAGCACATGGCGATTTTAGACCAATTGCTGACACAGCCAATTTCATCATTGTACACCCGCAAGGCTTAAGTAATGCATGGAATAATTTTGGATTGATAGGTTCATCACCAGATGATATTGGTTTTATTTCAAATTTAATTGATACAGTTAAATCTTTATACAATATAAATTTAAATCGAGTATATAGCACAGGTTTAAGTAATGGCGGATTTATGAGTTATGACCTCGCTTGCTTGCTAAGTTCACGTTTTGCAGCCATTGCATCAGTTGCTGGTAGCATGACAGCAATTCATCTAAACGCATGCAATCCATTACATCCTTTACCCGTTATGCAAGTGCATGCAAATACAGATGCAGTTGTTTCCTATACTGGCACTTCGGGTATTATTGCATCAACTCATATTGATAGTTTGGTAAAATATTGGGTTTTAAAAAATAATTGTAACCCAATTCCCAACATCATAAATATCCCAGATATTGTAACCACGGATAATTGTAATGTTGAACATTATATTTATTCAGGTGGCGATAAAGGAAGTACAGTTGAATTATACAAAATCATAAACGGTGGACATACTTGGCCTGGTGCAGCATTTGCTGGCTCAAGTGGTAATACCAATATGGATATCAATGCCAGTAAAGAAATTTGGCGTTTTTTTAGTCAATATAGTCTCGACAATTTAGGCGCACCAGCCTCTGTACAATCTACTGAATTATTATCTTTCAACATATTTCCTAATCCCAACCAAGGTCATTTCAACCTTCAATTTAATGAAGAATTATTTGAAGCAAATTTGACAATTCGGAATATTTATGGCAATATTGTATCTCATAAAAATAATATCAGCGGTAAAAATTTTAATATTGATATGCCATCAAATAAGAATGGTATATACTTTTTAGAATTAAATCATAACAAGCAGATTTATAGAACAAAATTTATTACAATTAAATAGAAGTTGAATTAATTCATCATTCTCTTCTAAAAATCAAATTTCATGAAAAGAATGATAAGATTCATTTATAAAAAAATATTCATTATCCTTTTATTTTTACCAAGTTGCTTACTTGCTCAAGACGCAACAGACTCTACAATTATGTATGGGTACGAATATATAGACTATGAAGGTGATATCAACTCGCTACCAAAAATAAAAGTTGATACCATTAAAATAAAAGAGGTTCTTTCAAAGTATGCCATCTATCCCAGATTTGCAAAAAGCAAATTTCTAGGTGGCACTATTGATATAATTACGACCATTGATCAAGCAGGTGCGATTTCAGAAATAAGTATTTCAAACCCTTATCATGCAATGTTTGATACAGTGGCTATCAGATTAGTTTTGGCAACAAAAGGAATGTGGGAACCAGCTATTGTTAAAGGCAAACCTAAAGGACGTGTAATCACCATTCCAGTTACATTCAGAATAAGTGGCGACAGTTTATCACATGCCATTGAGTATTCAGTTAATATTTTCGCAAGTCACTTAAAACTATCTTCAGATAGCGCTAATACATTTCCAGCGATTGTCAGGGCAACAGATAGCACAATTTTAATC
>DAOOQH010000255.1:0-4339 GCA_035388625.1 Chitinophagaceae bacterium
CTGATGGAGTTTGAAGATTTTCAATGGTAAATACCTGAGAGAAAGGATTTGGATAAAGATTTAATTGTTTATTCCTTTCTGAAGAAAAGTCAACTACTTTGACATCACTGTAAACGTAACTACCATCGAAATCTACAATTTTAAGGCGATAGTAATTGAGGCCTGGTGCTGGTGATGTATGCAAAAATTTATATCTACTTCCATTCCCCCTTCCTTCTTGATTTGCTACAACATTGAAATCAATGGCGTTTGTAGCATGCTCTACGCTGTAATTGGCAAAATTGTTTTCAATGATTGATTCCCAAGTTATTTCTGCATTGTCACCAATCTTTTGAGCATTGAATGAAGCTAATGAAACAGGTAAGGCAGAACATGTGCCAACTGTATCTAAACTCGTTTTCACATCATCACTACCGGCAATTGAATTTGTTATAGTGCCTGCGTTACAATCTGGTGACTTAGCTCCGCTGCTTGGATCAACTTGTGCAGAAACAGAAAACGTATTTCCGACTGCCATAGGGCTCATAATTTTTAGAGTGTCCCTATAATTACCTAGGGGAATACTTGCATTCTGTATTCCATAATAACTTTCTTCAAATAAAATCCAATCTAGCTTATTACTATAACCTCCTGCTAAATTAGCAAATAGAGCACCAGAAGGAGAAACAACAAAAATAGCTGCGGCTCTGCAAGTTGGGTAATTTGCACTTGTGTTACTGGAATTAACCTTCCAGTAAACTACCAAATCATGAATCTGTCCACACTTTATAGAACCTTGTGGTTTTAAAACCTTTACAGAATCAATAGCAATATTATATGAGTTTTGTCCAAAAACTGTTGTCAATAAACCTAACTGAATGACAAAAAATACAAAAACAATCTGCAAGTCCCCTCTTTTACTACACATAATATCATAAAGCCAGGGGTTGTAGTTATAAGATCTATTCAGCAATCTTTACTAGTTTAAACATCTTTCTATCTGAGTCCCGACTTCCAATTAATTCTGCAAAATATATGCCAGAATTGATATCGGTCATATCCATTTGATATCGGTTTTGACCTTTTACATTTATTGATTTAACTAAACTGCCTGCACCATTTATTATTTTAATTAAATCGTAATCGCCATTTAAATCAAATACAACATTGTCTTGAAACGGATTTGGATAAACATCAACTGGCAGAGATTTGAATTCTACTGCTTTTATTTGCGAATAACTAAAGCTACCATCCAAATCGACCATTTTCAATCTATAGTAATTTAAACCAGATAAAGGTCTATTATCTACAAATGAATATTCTTTTCTATTACCGCTTACGACTACTTCACCTATTGTTTGAATTCCAAAATTGTCTAATATTTGCCCTCTTTCATTTTCGTCTAAAACAGTATGAGAACGTTGAATTTCAAAGTGACTAGCGTTTATTTCTTCAGCTGATTGCCAGGTTAATATTGCTGTCTCATTCACATTTTTCGCATCAAACTTCATTAGAGTGATGGGTAATATGCAGTCCTGATTATTCTGGCCATTGTTATCTTCTGTATCTGCGGTAGTACTTGAATTGTAAACTGTAGGATTTGGATGTGTAACTTCTGCATTTACAATATACATTTGATTTTGCATATTAGGCGTCTCAATTGGGAATACGATTCTACCTCCATTTATTCCATTTAAAGGGTCGTCAATATCAAGATCCATAGGTATTGCACTATTCTGTACACCTGTCAAGGTATTTCCAACTAAAGACCAATTAAAATATCCTGCAAAACTGCCAGTAGGTAATGCTAATATAGTTGCATCAACTGCAGTAATCACAATTGTAGCACCACCATTTGAAAGAGGGTAAGAAACTGCACCCGGAGCACCAAATCCTCCACCTGCAACCTGAACAAGAAAGGAATTATAAATGGTTGACAAACAGCCAGTACCGCCAGATGGATTTATAGGAACACCATTTGCATCTTCCCATTGACCACCTGTAAAGGATATATCATAAATAGACTGAGTAAAACCAATACTTACTTGAAGTACTAACACAAAAAATATGATTATTTTTTTCATGATTATCTTATAAATTTATTTTCTAAATGTTAGAATTTGTGACGCTGCATTATTAGCAAAATTTGTTTCACCACCCGATCCATTGTTTACAGCAACATTGAAACTTGTGAATCCGTCTGAACCAAGAGGGTTGTACAGACCTTGGAAAACAAACCTAGCTTGAGATCCCGCTTCAAAAGTGCCACCATTACCTATATATCTCCATCTGTGGAAGCTTGAGGCAATTCCTAAGTATTCCCATTCTGTGTTGTTGGCACTCACACCAGGAACAACTGTGCCATTGAAACCTGAATCCCAAGTAAAATTATACCTGTCTTGGAAAACTGGTACTCTTACGATTATTTGACGACAATTTTCAACCAAATTGATTTCTGAAATTGTGATAACTGCCCTGACATTTCTTGCTCCTTGTATATTGTTTGGTGTTAAAATAATATTTGCCGTATAATCAGGAATTGTCAAAATTACATTTTGCTCTATCACATATTCACAACCATTTCCAATTGCAAACACATAATGATACTGTCCAGCATTGACCGCTCCCGGATTTGCTACAGGCGTGCCATTTATATTAAACCATGTACCTCCCGCATATTGAGCAGGAACTGCATTGTTCAGGTTGAATGTGAAGTTGAAACACAAATTATCAGATAATTTAACAGTATCTGGACATTTGATATATCCTGCATCCACAGTCATATTCATAGATCCCTGAGCCAACACATAACTTCCTGTTGTACCATTTGTCGTGCTTGCATCACTGTCTTTGGCATCATTTCCTGCGTCTGCAGTAGTTCTTGCATAACCACTTGCAGTACCAAATTGAACTTTGTAGCTTCCTGGCTTCAAGTTGCTAAACAAATATTTTCCATTTGCACCTGTAGTGATTGGACTTATTGCATTTCCATAACCGTCAGTAGTTACAGGATTGTTGGTAGTACCATCCAATAAGGTCACTTGCACCCCTGCAAGACCTGCTTCAGATGCTTCTTGCAAACCGTTTGCATTACCATCAAACCAAACTGTATCACCAATACTTGCCAAACATGAACCATCAATACTTACCTGTACTGGGAACCATTGTGAAATAGGACACTGTGATGGTGTATTTGGTGTGTACTCAACAACGATGTCAACAGTTGTACCTGGTGTATATAATGATGGATCAAATACTGTTATCTCATTGTAAATAGGATTGCCAGTTGTTCCATAATTTTCAAAGCCATCGACTTTATAGAATTTTATTGTACCATTAGTTACATCATTTCCATTTAATACAACTCTTCCTGTTAAAGGTGTTATTGGGTCATACAAACATACATCAAGCGGCGTATTGTTTTCAAGTATTGGTAGGAAACAAACATTATTAAAAGTAAGTATATCTGTTCCGTTTGTAATCGTTACTGAATATCCTATCGCAACATCGTGTGCAAAACCGAACTCGTAATGGCCTGGATCATTTGGATCTTCTTCCAAAATGGTACCAAGCGGTACGTCAATGTTTTCAAAAGTATCAATTATTTGCATGCCAGTTTGTTGAATAATTCTCCAAACTTCTCCAGGAGCACCATCTACTAACAACACGTCTAAAACTTCAATTGGCACATTGGCATCGTAAACAATATCATGACAAGTACATGGATCTCCGATCGTTGGTTTTGGATTTTTGTAAACCCCAAAATCCCAAGTTTGGTCAAATTCATTTGCTGTCAAGAGCGTAGGCATTGTTTTGTAAGTTAAGGTGTCCGCATCACTGTCTCTTGCATCATTTGATCCTTGGTCAGCTTTTGTCAATTTAAATGAACCAGGAATACTTGACATATCAATACCTACATAATAGGAACCAGGAGTCAGGTTTGTGAACGCATAATATCCTACAGAATTGGTCATTGTTGTAGTGATTACTGCATTGGTTACTCCGTTATACAAAGTAATTTTTGCGTTTTTCACTGGAAGTTCTGGGCCAACTAATGAATTGTCTTCAGGATCATAAATACTGTCTTGTATACCATTTTTGTTGCCATCATACCAAACATAATCTCCAATACTAGCAAACTGATACAAACCAGCATCATTTGTTGGATCATTTTCACCACTTGTCAAATTGATGGTTCCAGTTCTGCCAGTTGTTGTATTTGCATCACTGTCTGTTGGATCATTACCCACCATATTATTTTGTGGTGAAAGCGTATATCCAGAAGGTTTGATAAATTCTACGATATAGTTACCTGGTTTCAAATTGGTGAAACTGTAATCGCCATTTCCACTTGTGGTAG
>DAOOQH010000256.1:0-4285 GCA_035388625.1 Chitinophagaceae bacterium
TTTTGTGGGCCAAGAAAAACGGCGCTGTGATTGTTGCGGTGAATTAGTTTTTTCAAATACCTGAATTTCGGTATTGTTTAAGCAGTATTATAATTGTATATTTATAATATAATTTACCGTATGAAATATTTATTTACCTTCATTTTTATTCAGCTTGTTTGTTTGTTGCATGCGCAAGTGGTTGTGAAGCCGCAGGCAATAGTCTCTGCTGGAAAATCTTTTCAGAAAACAAATTCAGGGATCACTTTTACAGTTGGTGAAATTGTAGTGAAGCCGATGGCAAATAACGAGGTTGTGTTATCTAATGGTATAATAGCATCGGCTGTTCCTTTTTTGGTTTCAAAAATAGTGACCAACCAAACAAATATACACTTTCAATTATTTCCAAATCCTGCTAATACACTGGCTACTTTTAAAATGGAAAGTACAATAGATGAACCCATATTAATAAAAGTAAATGATTTGCAAGGAAGGGAAATTATTGCTCAGAATTTGCCACATAGTTTCAATGTCTATTCTTTTGCTGTACAAGAATGGACAGCAGGTATGTATATCTTAAATGTGTACAATCAGAAAGGTGAAGCTTTAGGGTTTGTAAAATTTCAAAAATTATAAGAAATGAAATCAATTTTTACAATAGCTTGTTTATTCATAGTAACGACTTTTAGTTTTGCACAAGCACCGCAGGCATTTAATTACAGTGCAGTAGTGCGTAATGGCAGTGGCACGCCCATCCCTAACCAATTAGTAAAATTCAGGTTGAGTATTTTGCGCGGTACCATTACCGGACCAAGTGTATATGTGGAAACACACAGTACAACTACCGATGGCAATGGTATGGTGAATTTAGAAATTGGAAGAGGTACGATAGTAAGTGGTGTATTTGCTGCAATACCGTGGAATAATGATGCGTTCTTTTTTCAGGTAGAAGTAGACCCAACTGGCGGCAACACTTTTCAGTTAATGGGCACCACACAATTTCTAAGTGTGCCATATGCGTTAAATGCAAAATATGCCGAGAATGTAGCGGCGCAATTTGGGTTGTTTATTTCAGCAGATACCTTACATGTTTTTCGGGGAGATTCTACTTTTGTTTTTGCAAATGGATCTCAATACAATTCAATTGGGACATATAATGCAATCATTAAGTGGTTTGGAGGTAATCAGGAGGATTTTATATTTAATGTATCTAACATACCGTCCGGAGTCACATTTGTAACACCAACCAGTAAATCATATACTAGTTCAATGCTTAATAATTTATCGGAATTTAATGTATACCAATCTTTGTATGTTTCTAATTCTGCGACACCGGGCTATTATGCATTAAACTATTCAGTTACTACAGCTTCTAACAGGGTTGTTCAGAAAAATTTCGTACTTCATATACTGGATGATTGTGAGTTGGTTAATTATTTAGTAGGAACGCGGGCAGTATTTTATATGTTTTCTCCTCCGGGGGCAAGTTGTTACTATGTAAAAGATACCGCAACGTTTGTTGCAAATGCAACTAACCCGACATGTGGAATAGCATTACAGTTTTCTAATGGCAGTAAATTAAATTTTGATATTAATAGAAGGAGTTTATTGATTAATACAACACAAAATTTTGGAAGTCTTACCACTATTAACAGTGGATATTCCGTTACATTCCAAAATTGTTCAATTAATTCAGGAGCAATTCTTAAAAGTAGAGACAGGTCATTAAGTACTTTGCCTGCCTATTTATGGTCTAATAGCTTGAATCAAGGATATGATTATTATCAAGTATTAAATATGAGTGGTGCAATTACAACTACACAGCCAAATCCACCTTCCTATTGCATTGGAACCATTTCTTCTGCAGATATAAGTATTCAAATAATAAGGTAATTCTATTAGTCAGCCGTTAAACACATAAGAATATGAAATCAATTTTTACAATAGCTTGTTTATTCATAATAACAACTTTTTGTTTTGCACAAGCACCACAGGCATTTAATTACAGTGCAGTAGTGCGTAATGGCAGTGGCACGCCAATACCTAACCAATTAGTAAAATTCCGTTTGAGTATTTTGCGTGGCACTATTACCGGGCCAAGTGTATATGTGGAAACACACAGCACTACTACCGATGCAAATGGAATGGTGAATTTAGAAATTGGAAGAGGTACGATAGTAAGTGGTGTATTTGCTGCAATACCGTGGAATAATGATGCGTTCTTTTTTCAGGTAGAAGTAGACCCAACTGGCGGCAACACTTTTCAGTTAATGGGCACCACACAATTTCTAAGTGTGCCTTATGCGTTGAATGCAAAAGAGAGCGAAAAAGCAATAACAGCTGATACTAGTAGATATGCATTAAATGGTAGTTATATTCATCACATTGGAGAGTATTTTGAGGGTGGTATAATATTTCACTTATATAAAGAAAATAATATCGAACATGGTTTAATTGTTAGTTTAAACGATATTCAGGGCGGAGTTCCATGGAGTAATGTCAATAATGTACTTATTGGTAGTTCCGCACAAAGTTCTTGGGACGGAGAATCAAATACAAATGCCATTGTAAATCAAGCTGGTCATACAAACAGTGCAGCATTATCGTGTAAAAATTATCAAACAGGAATATATGATGATTGGTATTTGCCGTCTGTTGATGAAATAGTAATGGTTTATAATAATAGATTTGATATAAACAAGGCTTTAGATGCTATTCCAAACACCGATCAATTGAGTACTTCGCAACAGTATAATACTAGCACAGAAATAAATTCTACAACAGCCTTTTTAGCATTTTTTAATATCGGGTCATTTTTTGGAAATGGAAAAGCGGGTGGAGGTTTAATAAGACCAGTTAGGAAATTTTAATTTATACTAACCAAAAAAAATAGCAACATATAAAATTCCCAAAATTATAAAATATGAAAGCAATCTTTACAGTAATATGTTTATTTATAGTAACTACTCTTTGTCTCGCGCAGGCACCACAGGCGTTTAATTACAGTGCGGTAGTACGCAACGGCAGCGGCACTCCAATTCCAAATCAATTGGTAAAATTCCGTTTGAGTATTTTGCGTGGCACTATTACCGGGCCAAGTGTATATGTGGAAACACACAGCACAACTACAGATGGCAACGGCATGGTTAATTTAGAAATAGGCAGAGGAACTATTGTAAGTGGTGTATTTGCTGCAATACCCTGGAATAATGATGCTTTCTTTTTTCAGGTAGAAGTAGACCCAACAGGTGGCAACACTTTTCAATTGATGGGCACCACACAATTTTTAAGTGTACCATATGCATTGAATGCAAAATATGCCGAGAATGTAGCGGCACAATTTGGGTTGTTTAATCAATACAGTAATGATACCATTATTACGTTCAAAAACAATAGACGTCCAAGCACTACTTCTACAGCATCAATGCCACAAGTTATCAAATTTTTTGGTGGTGGATTGGAAGATTTTACATTTAATACGCTCACACCTCCTTCAGGTATAACGTTATCGCCATTATCACAATCATTTTCAGCAAATCAATTAAGGAGTACTTCTCAATTTTCTGTCACACAAAATTTAAATGTTAGTGCATCTGTTGCAAATGGATTTTATAATATCAACAACAATGTTACAACAGCATCAAACCGTACAATAAGTAATAATTATGTTGTCAGAGTATTGGACGATTGTTTTGCAGATAGTGAGATACCTGATGGATTTACAACTCCAGTTTATGTAGGTGTAGGGACTTCTACAATAGGAGTGTTTTGTATCTATAATGCGGTTGATACATCTACAGCAACTATTATTAATACAAGTCCCAATGATTGTAGTTTTAAAATTAGATTAAACAGATATAACATTATATTGGATTGCGCAATACAGCAAGATACAATTAATGTTATAGGCTCAGGTAGTATTGGGCCAATATCAAGTTCTTCTGCAATCATGAATTCATATACGTTTAACGGAGGTTTTGGAAATCTTAATTTTTATAATAGCCCACTTCGCTTGGATAATATTATTATAAAACTAAATGGGACAATGTCATATACTACTTCAGGTAGTGGTTTTGGATGTTCTATTGGAACACAGACTGTGAATCTAACATGTTTATATTTGTTAAATGGATATACAGATTCTTATGCTCTATATTTTAGGTTTTAGCCAATAATAAACGTATCTAAACCACCTGATACACCGCACTCAGATTTCTGCCTTCGCCGTCGAAGTCCAGGCCATAGCCAACGACAAATAAATCCGGAATCGTAAAACCGACAATATCGATTTTTACTTCTTTCTGCA
>DAOOQH010000257.1:0-4265 GCA_035388625.1 Chitinophagaceae bacterium
ACGATTGATCATTGTCCTTTAACTATTGGCTATCGACTATCGACCAAATCCATATATCAAATTATCTTTCAATCTAAGCGATTCTCATTTGCCTAATCTATATTTGCAATTCAATGAGTAAAAAAGGTAAAATTTTAGTTGCAATGAGTGGTGGTATCGATAGTACGATTGCATCGCTTATGTTGCACGATGAAGGATATGAGGTAATTGGTATTACCATGAAAACATGGGATTATGCCACTAGTGGTGCAACAACAAGTAAAAAAGAAACCGGTTGTTGTAATGTGGATAGTTTTAATGATGCTCGATTAGCTGCCGTTGAACATGGATTTCCGCATTATGTTTTAGATATTCGTGATGAATTTGGTGGGGCGGTGATTGATAATTTTGTTGAAGAGTATATGGCTGGTCGAACACCCAATCCTTGTGTTATGTGTAATACGCATATTAAATGGAATGCCTTATTAAAAAAGGCCGATGCACTTGATTGCGAATTTATTGCCACAGGTCACTACGTAAATGTTCGAGAAGAAAATAATCGATATATTATTTCAAAAGGAGTGGATGAAACTAAAGATCAAAGTTATGTATTGTGGGGCTTGTCGCAAGATTGTTTGAAAAGAAGTATATATCCATTAGGTAATTTGCGTAAAACGCAGGTTCGTCAAATGGCCTATGATTATGGTTATCCCGACTTAGCGAAGAAAAATGAAAGCTATGAAATCTGCTTTGTGCCAGATAATGATTATCGGAATTTTTTAAAAAAGAAAGTAGTTGGACTCGAAGATGAAGTGAATGGAGGTAATTTTATTTTGCAAGATGGCACTATTCTTGGTAAGCATAAGGGTTATCCATTTTATACAATTGGTCAACGTAAAGGTTTAGATATTGCATTAGGTCGACCAATGTATGTAACGCATATTGATCCCGACACCAATACAGTAACCTTGGGTGACGAAGTAGATTTAGAGAAAACTGAAATGTTTGTGTCTCGATTGAATATGATTAAATATGATACAATAAAGGAGGGGCAGTTGTCGTTTACCAAAATTAGATATAAAACACAAGCAACATCATCATCGCTATATCAAGAAAATGGACGGGTAAGAGTGAATTTTAGTGAAGCTGTAAAGGGTATCGCGCCCGGACAATCTGCTGTGTTTTATGAAGATGATGATGTGATTGGTGGTGGCATTATACAGTCGTACAAATAATTGATCAATTTTAATTTTTATTCAAAATTTAATAATTACTTTTAAAGATGAAAAATTCAATTTGGCTTATCCTTTTCTTTATGGTTTTTGTTTCATGCAAACGTGAAGTGATACCAGCCGACCAAGTTGATTTAGGCAAAGAGTATTTCCCTCTAATTGAAGGTAAATTTATTGAGTACGATGTCGACTCTTTGATTTACAACAATTTTACATCCGATACCGAATATGTTCATCTTGAATTTAGAGATGAAGTTAAATCGCAATTTATCGATAACGAAGGAAGACCATCTTATGTGATTGAACGATATTCAAGATATAAAAGTTCAGATCCTTGGGCAGGCTATTTAACTTATTATGCCACAGCAACCAATTTTAGAATTGAAGTAATCGAAAATAATTTAAAGTTCATCAAACTTGTATTGCCTGTAAAAGCAAATACCTCATGGAAAGGCAATGTATATATTCCGGCAGCCACAAGTGGGTTAGATGAAATTAAATGGTATCATGATTGGGATTATAGATATAAAAATATTAATGAGGAATTTTATAATGGCGTGATGACATTTCCAAATTCAGTTGTGGTATCGTACAATCATCTTACCAATGATTCCACGAGTACAACTAATTACAGCGATTATGTTGGGTATGAAGAATCGTATTCACGAAATATTGGTTTGATCTATCGTGAATTAACTCATTGGGTTTATCAGCCAACAGATGGATTTCGAAATGGATTTTCGGTGGTGATGAAAGCAAAGAATCATAATTAATTTAGATAGAGCAAAATGAAATGATAACAGTATACTTAATTGAATGATGTATTGCGGTAAGGATTGTAATGGAAAGCCCGGATCATGCGCCTCGCATGAACGGACTTGAAATGAAAAGCCTGTATACCGCCCAAAATGTATTCGCAAACTCACGTAACACAAAAAAATAAAATTTATGAAATCAATAGCTATCCTTTGTTTTTTTACACTTATATTTTTCTCAGATACCCTTCTTGCAGCGCCTCCAGCGTATGCTTTTCGAGTAAAGTTTAAGGATAAAAATGGCACCCTTGGTTTTGCTGATTCACTTTCATTTCTTTCGCAAAAGTCACTTGAAAGAAGATCTAAACAAGGCATTGCTTTAGATAGCACCGACCTGCCTGTTGTGCCAGCTTATATAACACAGGTAATGAATGCGTCATCAGCAGTGAAATTGCATAATGTGTCAAAATGGTTTAATCAAATTGTAGTTATTACACTCGATTCATCGAAAGTAATTGATATTGCCGCTTTGCCAATTGTTGAAAATGTAAAATTGGTTGCCATATATCCAAACGGTGTGTTTAAAAATGAAGTATCAGCTACACCCGAAAAATTTCCATCTCCAACACCCGTATCAAGTCCAGTTCAATTTAAAAAAGATAGAGGAACATCAGCTTATTATGGATTAGCATTTCAACAAATTGATATCATGCAAGGCGATTATTTACATGATAATGGATATAAAGGAGAAGGAATGGATATTGCTGTATTTGATGTGAATTTTAGATATACGAATACCTGTCCGGCTTATGATTCAATCAATCTTCAAAATAGAATAAAAGATGTTTATAATTTTGCGAGAGATACGCCTTATGTATATTCAACGACTATTACTTCAGATCATGGAATGAATGTATTGGGTTGTATGGCAGCCAATATTCCTGGTACTTATGTAGGTACTGCACCCAATGCAAACTTTTATTTATACATCACAGAAGATTGGTTAACCGAACAACCTATTGAAGAAGATAATTGGTTATCAGCGGCTGAACGTTGTGATAGTTTAGGCGTTTATATTATTAATTCGTCATTAGGTTATAATACGTTCACACATTTTACTTCAGCGTCTTATAATTATTCAAATATGGATGGTAAGACTAGCTTGATTGCAAAAGCTGCTGATAAAACAGTTTCAAAAGGAATATTTGTAGTGAATGCACAAGGTAATGAAGGTGCAGCTTCATGGCATTATATGATTACACCAGCGGACGCTGATAGTGTATATAGTGTAGGTTCGGTTGATGGGTCGGGTAATTGGGCAAACAGTGGTTACGGTCCAACATTTGATGGACGAACAAAACCTGATGGTTGCGCTATGGGTAAATCAACTTTACTCATTGGAGGTTCATGTAATCCGGGGGCAGCCAATGGCTCGTCTTTTGCAAGTCCGGTTTTATGTGGCTCCATTGCTTGTTTATGGCAATCAGCACCAACCCTTACTGCATTTCAACTTCGCCGAATTGTACGAATGTGTAGCGATCGATACAATGCACCGAATCATACACTCGGATATGGTGTTCCAAATTTTGAACTGGCACGATCTATCGTACTAGGTACTGCCGAAGTTACCAATATTGATTATACTTTTTCATTATTTCCGAACCCAACTACAGGAAAATTTACGGTAAGATCCTACGATCCGTCTATTGAAAATGTAGCGTATGCATTATATGATTTGCAAGGAAAACTCATTTATAAAAGTGAAAAATTAAGCAATGCAAATTTTCAATCTGATATTTTAGAGCAAGTTTCGGCCGGTGAATATTTTATAGTGATTTCATCAATTAATAAAACATATAGTACTAAGATTGTAAAAAAGTAGAATCTCGGTTTTATATTAAACGATTTAAAATAAAAAAGCCTCAAAATCATGAGGCTTTTTAGTAATATTTAATAAATGTTTAGTTCTTCTTTTTAATTTGTTTTGCCAATGCAATTGCTACCAATTCATAGCTTTCTGCTAGGCGATTGGTAACATCTTTATTTACAAAATGAGCAGTTGTATTTAAAACACTACTTACACCATGTGGCGCCCAGTTTGATCCTTTAGGTGCTTTTACTTCTCCTTTCACATCTTCCATAGTAGCCTTTGCTAAGATAGATGAACGATTATTTGTTTCAACAATTGTAATCACGAAATCAACCATGGCTGGTTTTTTACCCCATGCATTTCCACGCCCCGTTTTTACATTGGTAACTGTTATAATAACGGTGTACTGAGCATCCATCTTTTGACCAC
>DAOOQH010000258.1:0-4233 GCA_035388625.1 Chitinophagaceae bacterium
TAATATCAGTATATCCTTGATGTTTTTGATTTTTAAATGCATTGAGTTCAATATGTAATGGATTCTTAATTTTAGTGGAATCAAACGAGCTATTGCCTTTATACTTTATACCAACGCTATCATATACGATTCCATTTATTTTAACCATATCGGCCATTAAATATTCTTCACTTCCATATTTTGCTGTATCTAATTGATAATCCCAATTCGGTTGTGAAAAAGTAATTTCAATTTTTTGAATAGTGTTTAAATCATATAATGCTTGTGAAAAGCCTTGATTAGATATAAGCATGAAGCTTAGTATCAATATAAAATTGATAAAGTGTTTTTTCATTTGATGAGAATTTATTAGTCGACGATTAGCTTCTGTGAATTCCGCTTACCCTTGGCATTTTCAAAAATGATATTATAAACACCTTTTGACAAATTGCCTCTTTCAATTTTATAAGTTTGACTTTGAATATTTAATTCTTTTCGAACTTGTCTGCCGAAGATATCAGTAATGGCAATATGATGATATTGACTATTATCCATAAATTCAACAATGGCATCTGTTTTAAATGGATTTGGATAAATATTGTTATTTTGATCAACGAAGTTTTCATTATCTACAAGAGTAGGGTAGCATGTTGAACAACCTGAGAAGCAGATTTTTTGAAGAACAATATCCGCACTTAAGTTGATGGTTCTATCGCCAGCCGTTGCGCACGATGAAGGCACTATTTCGGTATTTGCAAGCGTATTCCCATTGTAAAATTTATAAGTATAATTACCGAGGCTCATATAGTTTATTATTTCGTATACATTATTGCCGAAGCTATACATTCGATCTGTTTGAGGATTTGTAAATTGAAAACTACCTGCTACATGAACACCATTTGGTGACACTGTTTCATTTGTCATATCCACTAAAAAGCGAATCATATTCATACCCGCAGATGCATTACCCCCAAAAACAAAAGGTTGTAATTCTGTCGTATCTGAATCCAGGGAATCTATATAAATCCAACGATTATCGATAAAATTATACCCAACTTGTGATTCAATAGGCACAATTTCAACTTCGTAAGTTTGATCTCCATTAATAAACTTGTATTCATATTTTGCAAATGCGGGAATATCGACACCGAAATGATAAATATTTGTATCTGATGCATCTTGAACCATAAGGCATGTGTTCGAAGTCCAATCTGCACCATAACCTGCTGCAGCTTGAAAATCGCCCATCACATGAATGCCAAATGATGATTTGGTTTGCCCAGTCATATCAACAGAGAATTTAACTTTTTTTGCTTCTACATGACCAAGTATAAAGGTTGCCAAAATGGCGAATACAATTTTTTTCATTTTTTATTTATTATTTGAAGATTGAAATTTTCTTTACTGCCTTGCCTTGTTTAGAAGAGATTTGAACTGTATAAATACCATTTGATAATGAAGCTAAATTCAATTCTTTTGTATTGCTAAAATTCATCACTAAGTGTCCATATTGATCATAAACACTTGCAGTAAATATATTGCCAAGTGTCAATTCATCCTTAATCAAAAGTATTCCTGATGTTGGATTTGGGTAGAGTGTAATTTCATCTGAAAGATTGTTTTCCGCAATTGAATTGGGTTTTTCATATTTAAATCCCTTTGAATATTGATAAACACAACCATTCGCATCTGTAATTCTTACAACATAAACACCACTTGCAGTTGCACTATAAGTTTGACTATTTGCTCCAGCAATTAAAACGCCATTTAAATACCATTGATAAGTTGTTGCAGCTGTTGACGATAAATCACTTCCACTTAAAGTAATAGTTGGTATGGCAGGTGGTGTATTAAAAATATAACAGCTATCATATTTAAAGGATTGTGCAACAGATCCTGAAACGGTTTTACTCCAAAGTTGTGTGCCTGCTGAATTAATTTCGTAAATTTTTCCTGAAGTGGCAACACAAACTAAACTATTCCCATTGGGTAATTGTTGTGAATTGCCCATATTGCTGCTATAACCATTTACAGCATGGCGACTTGTATAGGTGGTTGGACCAAAAGGTTGACCAGCAGTTTTTGTATACGTATAGCCGCTTACTGGCGTAATAATTTGATCTACTGCAGATGCACTTGATGAAACACCTTTATTATTAAATCCAACCAATCGGCCAGCATTTGGACATCCTTCTGGAATCCAATGCGAATCATGAGTTACATTTAAAATTGCAGTTCCTGTACCGCCATAAGCAGCAGGGTTACCCCAGCGATATAAAATATCTCCTCCTTTCCCAGAATTTCCGCCAGAGTGTGAAGCGGCCTCAGCAGTCGTTGTGCTATGATCAATGATATACCATTCGTTTAAATTATGTGAGCTAAATGCCACTTGGTCTAGTATTGGATTATAATCTACACCATTCATATGCATCCAATCTTTAGCTTGCTTATAATTAATATTTAATGATTCAGGATGATCAACCATGGAAGCTGCAGCAACATAATTTGGCTTTGAGGCATCAGCACTTTGCATTAAATGATCCCAAGCTTTCCATTCCCAAACCACATTACCTGTAGTCAAGCCGGTAGGTTCAATTTCAACAATTTTGTCTGGCCACATCTCAATGGCATTATTACCACCAGCGGCGGTTACTTGTGCTGCTGTTCTTTTTTCATATGCGATAACCAATACATTGCCATTCGGCATCGGACAGATATCATGATGACTAATATAATCTGCGCCAGCATAAATATAATCCCAAACTAAAGTGCCAGCATAATTATGTTTTTGCACTTTACCACAAATAGGTCCACCAGGTACACCTGTTGGCGTAGTTCCTCCCTTTGCGGCTCTAACCAAGGTACCCCCTGGCATTAAAAAAGATGAATATCCAGTAGCTGCCAAACCTGTCCACGTTTTAAATGTAGCTTGATTGGTATCCATTAAAGTGGCAGTAGTTGAATTCTGCGTACTATATAATGTATAGCCATTGAATTGTTGTGCAAATAAATTTGTACTAGATAAAATTGTTAGAAATAGTAAAAAGAAGATTGATTTTTTTGTCATTTGAATGATTTAAAAAGTTAGTTGTATGAATCGTTTAATGAAAACAATTGGCACGAATTTAAAAATTCATATTACTAAATCATTATTAATTAGACAAAGTACTTGATTTGTGAGATAAATTTTCAAGCCTTTCACGCCTTTGTTGGTATTATCGCCAATGAATTTATCAGATTGAATTCAATGAAATATTGAATTCTTAAGAATAATATGAAATACAATGTCTATTGTTGATGATCACACCATCAACAGCTGTATTTTCTAAGATATGAATTTAAAAAAAATTACATTTTGCAAACTCGATACACCTCTTCTTCGTAACTTTTTCCAATTTGCAATTGCACAATATGATCGTTTACTTTAATATGCACCATTTTAGCGGCAATTTTCAAAATGGAAGTCAATGAAACAATATATGATCGATGCACCCTCAAAAAGTCGTGCGCAGGTAATTTTTCGTACAAGGCTTTCAAGGTCATACGTGCAACAATTGGTTTTTGATTTTTTAAATGAATACGCAGATAATCATTCAGTCCTTCAATATAAATGATGTCTTGAATATCAATTTTTAGCAAACTATAATCAGCTCGAATATAAATAAATGGTTGCTTTGTATTGCCTGCATTGGTTGTATAATTAAAAAATTCATGTGCCTTGGTAACCGCCTGGTCAAATCGTTCATAAGTAAATGGCTTTAATAAATAATCAATCGCGTTTAAATTAAAACCTTCAATTGCGTATTCGGTATAAGCTGTTGTGAAAATAACCATCATATCGCGGTTTAGATTTCTATAAAAATCAATACCTGAAATTGAAGGCATTTGAATGTCCAGAAATAATAAATCGACCGGGAAATTTTCAATATACTTTAGGGCATCATTTGGCTTTAAAAACGATTTTACTAATTGAACTTTTTCGCTTTGTTGACAAAACGAATCAATTATTTTAAGCGCTAAAGGTTCGTCATCTAAGGCAATTGCTTTTATCATGCTATTTGTAAATTTAGATTCACTGTAAAACTAAAATTATTATCGTCAATTTTTAATTGATGTTTATTTGGATATAAATATTGTAACTGATTTCGTCCATTTTCTAAACCTAAGCCTGAATGATCAGAATTAATTTGATGCGGTACTTTTAGATTAAAAACATGGAGATATAAATTGGTTTCAGAAACACTAATTTGAATA
>DAOOQH010000259.1:0-4182 GCA_035388625.1 Chitinophagaceae bacterium
CTTCATCATTTAAGGCAATTTGGTAGTGCACCAACTGAATAGAAATGATATTTTTAGTTTGATCAAGTTAGATTTTATTTACCTCAGATATTTTAGTTATGAATGCAGTCATTACAGGCGCCTCAAAAGGAATTGGAAAAGCAATCGCCCAGAAATTGGTTCAAGAAGGCATGAATATTGCAATTTGCGCTAGAAATGAAATTGATTTAAAAAGTTGTGTAAACTCATTAAAGTTAATCAACCCAACAGTTGATGTTTTTTATCAGGTGAGAGATTTAAGTAAAAAAGAGGAGGTCAATGCTTTTGGAAAGGATGTGATTAAGCATTTTAAAACGATTGATCTTTTAGTAAATAATGCAGGCACATTTATACCTGGCGATATTTGTACTGAGGATGATGGTAACTTAGAGAAACTAATTGAATTAAATTTATATAGTGCGTATTTCTTAACACGTATAATAGCACCTATAATGAAATTGCAAGAGATGCCAAAAGGATCACGTGGGCATATCATCAATATTTCATCGGTGGCAGCACTTAAAGCGTATACCAATGGTGGTTCGTATAGCATAAGCAAATATGCGTTGGAAGGTTTTTCGAAAAATTTACGCGAAGAATTGAAATCAGATTTTATTAAAGTGAGTACAATTAATCCGGGTGCTACTATGAGCGATTCGTGGAAAGGGAGTGATATTGAAGAATCGCGTATTATGAAACCAGAGGATATTGGTGATATTGTTTGGTTATTATTTAATTTATCGCCACAAACGGTTGTGGAGGAAATTGTGTTGCGACCTCAATTAGGAGATTTATAATTTTGTTCGACTGTATCGGATTAAAAGGAGGCTTCATCTAAACACTTTATTCTTAACACCTTGTTTGAAAAAGCTTTCTTACATTCGTAGTTCGTATGCGAAAAATTTTGTCCATCATATTATTGTCGCTTTATTTAGTTTCCTCCATCGGGGTTACAATTAATGCGCATTATTGTGGAGGGAATTTAGCCTCGTTAGCACTTTTCGAAAAAGTGAGTTGTTGTTGTGATGAAGAGGAAGCAGAAAAGCCAATTGATTGTTGTAAAGATGAAATTAAAACAATCAAAATTTCAGATGATCAAATTAAGGGCGAAGAAAAAGTTAAACAGATTGCAGGAATTGATGAATTAGATCAACTGCCTCAAATATATAAATTCTTAAGTGTTTCAAGACTTATTTATCGAACGCTTAATTTGAAGTTTGTTTTAAGTCCACCTGAGAATCTTAATCCTGTTCCGATTTATAAGAGGAATCATTCTTTTTTATTTTATAGTTAAATAGTATTTGTAAGATAATGCCAATTTCTTCGTTACTTATTTTGATGGTTAAACATTACGTTTAGAATCAAAGTGAGTGAATCAAACAATTATTATTCAAGACTTATTTTTAAACTATAAAATGATTAAAATGAAAAACATATTTATGAGCATCCTATTTTTAGTGATGTTTACCTTAGTAGATACATCGGTTGTTGCTCAAACTAAAATGAAAACCGATACCATAACTGTATTTGGAAATTGCGGACAATGCAAAGAACGTATTGAAGAAGCAAGTTATATAAAAGGCGTTAAGCATGCCGAATGGAGTAAAAAAACGAAAATTCTAACGGTGCTTTACAATCCAAAGAAAACATCGATGGATAAAATAGAATCTGCGATTGCAAAGGCTGGTCACGACTCGAATGCAAAGCAGGCGGATGATGTGGATTATAAAAAATTACCAAGTTGTTGCGCATACAGAACGGGTACCTGTGATCACGATTAGTCAATTTGTAATTTCGTATAAGAGAATATTTTTTCTTTTTTTAGGGATGATTTTTGTACCGTTTGCCAATGCGCAAGTGCAATCGATTACATTAAAAGGAAGCATCTTTGAAAAAGGGAAAAACAATTCGGAACATGCTGTTGTTGGGGCTAAAATTATGTATTCTAAAAAAGTATTTAGTTTTACTGATAAGGAAGGACTTTTTTCAATTCAAGTGCCAGATACCACTAAACAGATCATCATTCAGTTTGATCATATTGGAAGCGATACCGTTCAACTAACCGATTTAAATAAAGATTTGAAAATTGTATATCCCATCTTTCAAAAAATAAAAGATGTGGTGATTAAGCAAAAGAGATTTTCGACAGAGATTACCTTATTAACGCCGCAAAAAATTGAGCGAATTGGAAGTAAGGAATTATTAAAAGCAGCATGTTGTAATTTGAGTGAAAGCTTTGAAACAACACCGAGTGTAGATGTGGCATTTACAGATGCAGTGACGGGCTATAAGCAAATTCAATTATTGGGTTTAGCAGGGCCATATACATTAATTACACGTGAAAATATTCCAGAGGTAAGAGGGTTAGCGAGTATAACTGGTTTAACTTTTACACCCGGACAATGGATAGAAGGAATGCAACTGAGTAAGGGTACTGGTAGTGTTGTAAACGGATTTGAGGGATTAGCAGGACAAATTAATATTGAATTACGTAAACCTATGGAAGGCGATAAGCAGTTTTATAATTTATATCAAAGTAATCAAGGTAGAACTGAAGCCAATGCTTATTTAAAATTTGAACCTAAAGAAAGACTGTTTACAAACCTTTTTCTACATGGCAAATCTCAATGGATGAAGGTTGATCAAAACCACGATCACTTTATAGATCAACCAATGGGCAATTCTTTTATCGCAGCTAATAGATGGATGTGGTTTGGTAAAAAAGGACAGGAGTTGCAATTAGGAGTGAAATATAATTATACTGATAATTGGGGTGGGAGTTATCATTTTTCGCAAAATGAAAATCCGATTTCTAGTAATGCATGGGGTATGAAATTAAAAATGAATCGGTTGGATGCATGGAGTAAAATTGGTAAAGTATATGAACATAAGCCTTGGAAAAGTATGGGATTACAACTTGCTTTTTCAAATCATCAGCAAGCGATGCAATTTGGTAGAAAGCGTTATGATGCGAATGAAAATACTTTGTATGCGAATTATATTTTTCAAAGTATCATAAAAAATACAAACCGAGTGATAAAGTTTGGTGCTACGATGAATTATATTGATCGTCAAGAAAAAGTGAATCTTATGAATTATAATAATACTGAATTTGTGAGTGGGATATTTAGTGAATATGCACATACATTTTCAACCAAAGTAAATGCTGTTATTGGTGTTCGGGCTGATTATCATAATTTATACGGCATGTATTTTACCCCACGTTTTCATATTCGTTATGCGCCTGTTGAGCAATTATCGATACGAGCATCTATCGGAAAAGCTTATCGAACGGCAACGATATTTTCTGAAAATCTTGGACTGTTTTCTACCAATCGAACTGTTCAAATTCAAACATCTCAATCAAATGGTATATATGGTTTGCAAAATGAAAGAGCCATCAATAGTGGATTAAACGCAACTTATAAGTTTAAATTAAATTATAGACCTGGTTCTATCAGTGGTGATTATTATTATACTCATTTTTTGAATCAGGTGGTAGCTGATTGGGAAGATACACGATATATAAAATTCTATAATTCTACCCAACCATCATATGCGCATAGTTTTCAATTGCAATTGGATTATGAACCTATTCGAAAATTAGATGTCCGCTTGGCATATCGCTATCACAATATTCAAACAACATATGATCAAACGCTGCGACAAAAACCATTGAATTCAATGCATAGAGCCTTTGTGAATATTGGATATGAAACGAGATCAAAATGGTCGTTTGATTATACCTTGCAATGGACAGGTTCGAAGCGTATTCCATCAACAGCTGCAAATCCGATTGATTTACAAATGGCAACTACTTCGCCTTCATTTATAACTATGAATGCACATATAAATAAAGCTTTCAAAAGTGGGATTGAGTTTTACGGCGGTGTAGAAAACATATTAAATTATATGCAGCAAAATCCAATTATTGATGGTGGTAATGCTTTCGGTTCTTATTTTGATGCATCGTTAATTTGGGGGCCAACCATGGGGCGTTCGGCATATATTGGCATGAGATATAAACGGAAATAGGGATGAGATATTTCAATGATCATCCTTTATTGTACACCATTTCAATTATTCTTTAAGGCGTCAAATAGAATTAACTCTAGTTGATAGTTCAGCAAGCCATTGTCTCACAGATAGCACAGAATCCACAGA
>DAOOQH010000260.1:0-4152 GCA_035388625.1 Chitinophagaceae bacterium
CTAAAACACGTGAAAAAGCGGCTATCGAAAAGATTGAAAAAGTTCATACTGAAAATCTAGAAGCCATCAATGAATCTCTTTATTTGAAATTAGAGAAATTATTGGAAGGTCAAGTTTCAGCAGGTGTTACAAATCACTATGGTGAAATTGCTTTAGGAAAGAATGCTAAATTCAATTCTAAAACAATTAAATCAATCGACTTCTCTACTGTTAATCCGTTAAATTGGACAACAGATGAAAAGATGAATGATTTAGTAAACCAACTTTTACATAATTATAATATTCGTTATAATGAAGAGTTAGGTCGATTTAAACGTGAAAAATTCAATATTACTATTGGTGATGAATTACCAAATGGTGTATTGAAACTTGCAAAAGTTTATTTGGCTAGCAAACGTAAATTGAAAGTAGGTGATAAAATGGCTGGTCGTCACGGTAACAAAGGTATTGTGGCACGTATTGTTCGTCAAGAAGATATGCCTTTTGCTGAAGATGGAACACCAGTTGACATCGTTTTAAATCCATTGGGTGTACCTTCTCGTATGAACCTTGGTCAGATTTATGAAACGATCTTAGGTATGGCTGGTTTGAAAATGGGAACCCATTATTCAACACCGATATTTGATGGTGCAACTAAAGATAAAATTGAAGCACAAGTAATTAAAGCAGGATTACCTGAATGGTGCCATACTTATTTATATGATGGCGAAACAGGCGAACGATTCCATCAAAAAGCAACCATGGGTGTAATTTATATCATGAAATTACATCACTTAGTTGACGATAAAATGCATGCTCGTTCAATCGGACCATATAGTTTAATCACTCAACAACCACTGGGAGGTAAGGCTCAGTTTGGAGGTCAACGTTTTGGTGAGATGGAGGTTTGGGCAATTGAAGCGTATGGCGCAGCTAATATTCTACAAGAATTATTGACATTGAAATCTGATGATATCAATGGAAGAGCTAAAACCTATGAAGCCATTGTTAAAGGCGATAATCTTCCTAAACCAGGTATTCCTGAATCATTCAATGTATTGGTTCATGAATTAAGAGGCCTTGGATTAGATTTACATTTCGATTAATCTTAAATACTTAAATATTATTATAAAGACCTGCATTTAGCGGGTCTTTGTAATTTTATAAATACCATGAAGTGGGTAGATTTAGTTGCATAAATTGTTGCAAATTTGCCATGTCGTCATCTAGAATCTAGATCGACAACATGAACTCTCTTCGTTTGATTTCTATTATCTAATTTCGATTATGCATAACATATTAAAATTGGAAAAATTAAGTTCACTAAGTTTCAGTTACTTAATTCTTTTTGTCTGCATTTTATTTCAACATAAAATTTCTTATTCTCAAAGCAAGTATATTGATAGCTTATCTCAATTATACTTTTCTGCAACCGAAATCAAAACCAAAAAGCAAATTCTTATTAACTTATGTGAAAATTATAGAATGTTGCCAATTGATAAATTTGACAAGTTCACCAATGAGTTCGAAAATTTAGCAATTAAAAGTAATACACTAGAAGATAAACTATTAGCTGATTTGTATAGATCAGTTTATTTTTTAAAAGTAGGTAAAGGTGATTCATGCTTTAATCGCTATCAAAAAAATAAAGATGATTTACCCAAGTTTGCCTCAATTTATCCGAAGTTCTTATTTTATATCGGTAACTATTATGTTAAAAACAACCAGCATAAAGAAGCCTTTGATCATTTTTATAAAGCACTTAAATTAGTTGAAGAAAATAATGATACCTTATATATGGTGTATGCCAAAGCAGGTATTGGTTGGGCACATATGGAAATGAATCAAATGAATAAAGCAATTAATTGGTTCAATTCAACTTTAATCACAACGAGTAATTTTCAATTTCAAAAAAATTATGCGGCTATTTATACTAATTTAGCTGCATGTTATGGTGCTCTAGGAAAATACGATACAGCTCGATTTTATTGTCAAAAAGCCTTAGCACTTGGTATAGGATTAAATGATTTAGTGTCGCAAGCGAATGCTAATTTTATATTAGGAAATTTGTATATGGTCGATGATCAGTTTCATGATGCTGAAATGGTTTTTATGGAAGGATATCGTATCCATAAAATTATTGGCGATCCTTTTTTTATTGTATCAGATATGGCCGATATCGCGTTGCATTTTTCAAATACGAAGCAATTTGATAAGGGGATTGCAATGGCAAAAGAAGCGATTGAATATGCTGTGGCTAATAAATTGGATGCAAAGCTTTTAATATGTTATGATGCACTTCAAAATAATTATAAAGAAGCAGGTCAATTCAAATTACAAGCAGAATGTTTATCTATAATGAATTCATTGCGCGATTCAGTATATAGGAAAACATCTGAACATGCGGTGGCTGAAATGAATACAAAGTATGAAACAGAAATAAAGGAGAAAACAATTCAGAAACAACAATTTGAAATTAGTAAAAAAAATTATTTATTGTTTGGAGGTTTAGGCTTCTTTTTGTTATTAGGTGTCTTAGTTTTTTTGCTCTATCGAAATCATGCTTACCAACAAGAAAAACATCTTCAATTTGAACTTATAAAACAGCAAGATCTTTCAACCAAAGCAGTTATAGAAGCTGAAGAAAACGAACGAAAAAGAATTGCTGCTGATTTACATGATGGGGTAGGTCAGATGCTTACCGCTGTAAAAATGAATTTGGAAGGTCTTACAGATAGAATTATGATTGCTAACCCTGAAGATAAAAATGTCTATGAGAAAGTAAAACTATTACTAGAAGAAAGTTGTAAAGAAGTAAGAAACGTTTCTCATAATATTATGCCGAACGCATTGTTGAAATCTGGACTTGGAACAGCAATTAAAGATTTTATCGAAAAAGTGAATAATGAAAAGCTTCAAATCAATTTAAGTGTCACTGGCATTCACGAAAAACTTTCTTCAAGTATTGAAATTGTTGTGTATCGTGTTATTCAAGAATGCGTAAACAATGTAATTAAGCACTCAAAAGCTGATCGATT
Source organism: Chitinophagaceae bacterium (assembly GCA_035388625.1). Taxonomy (GTDB): domain Bacteria; phylum Bacteroidota; class Bacteroidia; order Chitinophagales; family Chitinophagaceae; genus OLB11. The sequence goes on from DAOOQH010000260.1 coordinate 3,018, forward strand.
AGATATCGCTATTATTAAAGATATTGATGGCTTGAATGTTACTATTGAGGATAATGGCAGTGGATTCAATTTGTCAAATTTGAGTCATGCAAAAGGTATCGGTATGCGAAATATCAGAACACGAATTGAATATTTAAAAGGCAGTTTAGATATTGATACCAAACCTGGTAAAGGCACTTTAATTGCTTTTAATATTCCTATTATAGAAGAATAATAATTAGATGATAAGCATCGCATCTCCATAACTGAAGAAACGATATTTGTTTTTTATCGCTACTTTATAAGCTTCCATAGTTAAATCAAAACCCATGAAGGCCGTTGTCATGATTAATAAACTCGTTTTCGGCAAATGAAAATTGGTGATAAGGGCATCCGTTAGCGCAAAATCGTAAGGAGGATAAATAAAAATATTTGTCCAACCGGAAGATGGTTTCAACATGCCCGTTGTCGTGATAGATGATTCAACTGCACGTATAGATGTTGTACCGATTGCACAAATTTTTCGCCCTTCTTCTTTTGCCTTATTCACTATTTTACAAGCATAATCCTCAACGGCATAATATTCGGCATCCATTTTATGTTTAGTTAAATCTTCAACTTCAATAGGTCTAAACGTGCCTAATCCGGTATGTAAAGTAACTTCTGCAAATCGAACCCCTTTTATTTCAAGACGTTTAATCAATTCTTTGCTAAAGTGTAAACCTGCAGTTGGCGCTGCAACAGCACCTTCATTTTTAGCATATACTGTTTGATATCTATCCTTATCTGATTCTTCAGGTTTGCGCTTTATATATTTTGGCAATGGGGTTTCTCCCATATTGTCGAGTATCGTTTTTAACTCATCGTTGGTGCCATCGAATAAAAAACGAATGGTACGACCGCGTGATGTGGTATTATCAACTACCTCAGCAACAAGTGAATTATCGGCTCCAAAATATAATTTGTTACCAACACGAATTTTTCGAGCTGGTTCAACAATCACATCCCATAGACGGTTTTGTTTATTCAACTCACGCAACAAAAAGACTTCAATTTTTGCACCAGTTTTTTCTTTTCTACCATACAAACGTGCATTGAACACTTTAGTATTGTTTGCAATCATTACATCTTTATCATCAAAATAGTCCTTCACATC
>DAOOQH010000261.1:0-4087 GCA_035388625.1 Chitinophagaceae bacterium
AATGTAGAGGGAATAATAGCGCACCTATTTCTATTCAAACACCTGTAGCCATTACAATACAAGCAGATATTTGTTATAATAGTTCATATACTTTTCCATCAGGTGTTACGTTCAATCATATTCTGACAAATATGATTGATACAAGCTATCTTACAACAATCAATGGATGTGATAGTTTAGTGATTGTACAATTAAATATTCTACCTGCTTATACTCTCAATCAAAACATAACAGTTTGCCCTGGCAGTAATTATACATTTCCTGATGGCACAACACAAACAAATATTCTCACACCTGTTACACAAGCAAGTCTATTATCAACAACCTATGGATGCGATAGTATAATCTATACCAATATTCAAATCAACCCAATTTATAGTATCAATCAAACAGATTCAATTTGTTATGGTAGCAATTATACGTTTCCTGATGGCACCAATATTGGTCCCGTTTTTTCGCCAACATCGCATACAAGTTTGCTTACAACTTTAGCTGGTTGTGATAGCACAATCATTACATCTTTGAGTGTAATGACCATCGACACTTCAGTAACACAAATGGGTCCGTTATTAACAGCCAATGCAAGTGGACTCACTTATCAATGGATATGGTGTGATTTTCAATATATCATACCAGGAGCCACTAACCAAAGTTTTTCTGCCGGATGGAATGGGCAATATGCAGTCATTCTCACCAATGGCTTATGTAGTGATACATCAAACTGTCATCTAGTAAGTGGTGTATTTATTGAAGAACTAGCAATCGATAAAATTTTAATTTACCCCAATCCATTTGAAAATGAAGTAATGATCGACTTAAAGAATTTTGATAAGCATATTACAAGTATCGAAGTCTCAAATTCAATCGGCAAAATCATTTCAAAAGAAGTTTATCAACAAAATTTACAAAGCATAGAAATTCCTTTGACTCAATTGAAATCAGGATTTTATTTTATCACACTATATTTGAATGATGGCACTCGAATGACTAAAAAAATAGTCAAGAACTAATTAGAATTAAAAAAAAGATAGTCTGCTTTATATAAGCTCAATTCCGACATATTATGAAATCAAAAAAACTCCATCGCGACATTGTCAATATCACTACACTAGGTTGTAGTAAAAATATGGTTGATAGCGAAGTACTCAGCGGTCAGCTTATTGCCAATGGTATAGATGTTAAACACGAGAGCATTAAACCCGATTATAATATTTCAATTATCAATACTTGTGGCTTTATTGATAAGGCAAAAGAAGAAAGTATCAATACCATATTAGAACATATTGCATTAAAAGAAGAAGGACATCTTGAAAAAGTTTATGTAACTGGCTGTTTAAGTGAGCGATATAAAGGTGATTTAGAATCTGAAATACCGGGTGTAGATGCATGGTTTGGCACAATGGAACTTCCTAATATTTTAAAAGCCTTTAATGCAGATTATAAAGCCGAACTTGTTGGTGAACGTTTATTAAGTACACCCTCTCATTATGCTTATTTGAAAATTTCAGAAGGATGTAATCGTACATGTTCGTTTTGTGCAATTCCTTTAATGCGTGGCAAACATGTTTCAAAATCAATTGAAGATTTAGTGACCGAAGCCAAATCACTCGCTCAAAAAGGAGTGAAAGAAATTATGTTGATTGCGCAAGAACTTACCTACTATGGTTTAGATATTTATAAAGAACGTGCACTGGCTAAATTGCTTAATGCTCTTTGCGAAATTGAAGGTATTGAATGGATTAGATTACATTATGCTTATCCACATAAATTTCCAATGGATATTATTGATGTCATAAAATCGCAACCTAAAATTTGTAATTATCTTGATATGCCTTTACAACATATTTCGGATAATATGTTGACGGCAATGAAAAGGCAAATTACTCGTCAAGAAATTTTAGACTTAATAAAAGATATTCGAAAAGTGCTTCCAGAAATTTGTATTCGGACGACTTTAATTGCTGGATTTCCAGGAGAAACACAAGAAGATGTTGAAGATGTAAAAGCATTTTTAGAGGAAGTTCGATTTGATCGAGTGGGTGTTTTTACCTATTCGCATGAAGATGGCACATCAGCCTTTGAATTAGATGATAATCTTTCTGATGAAATTAAAGAAGAAAGAGCGCAAGATATTATGGCTACCCAGCAAGATATCTCGTTAGCAAAGAATGAAGAAAAAGTTGGACAAGTTTTAAAAGTCATCATCGACAAAAAAGAGGCAGGACGATTTATTGGAAGAACTGAATTTGATAGTGTTGAAGTTGATAATGAAGTCATCATTAATACTAAAAAGAGATTGAAGCCCGGCGATTTTGTGAATGTGCTTATTACTAAAGCTTATGATTATGATTTAGAGGGTGAATTGGTTTAGTATAGCCTGAAGTAATATCAAATCTTTGTCTTAAATTCTTTTAATGGAATATTAAATGAATTATATTTATGTGAAAATTTACTTTTTCAATTAGTTAGTAGATTGAATAAATATTTTCCATGGCATATCAATTTATACCTTATCAACAAAGCGCTTCATTCAAATGGAAATGGCCCTTAGAAATTGGTGTCATAGATCAAACAGATCAACAACGAGAATTTATTATTGACAATCAGTGGTCTCATAAATTTTGTCATATTCATAATATTAACGACACAAAACAAGCGTTTAATATTATTTATCACGAAGGTGATTTAACTGATATTTATCAAGCAATATCAAAAGATAATGCATTTGCATCTCTTGTTATTCTTCGAGTAGAAGAATCATTTTTTCTAGATTCATTTGATGAAAATGAAGTAAAAAGAAAGTTGAAATTTATTGCAATTATTGCTAAAGCACATGCGGTATTGGTTATTACTTTTTCTTTTAGTGTAAATGATTGGCTTAATTTATTTACAGTTGAACTTTGTCACAATAAAACAATAAGAGCTAGTTTAGAAAAAACCTGCTCCCATGTTTTTGGCTTATATAATGACGAGCTTGATCAAAAAGCTACTTTATCTTACATTTTTGAAAAGGTGATTAATATATTAAGATTAAACGTTGAGAAATACCCTAAAAAATATATTTTCAAATCACATTTTATTTTGCAAGATCCAATTACAATTGACGATTTGCAGGATCTTTTAGTAGATCGAAAACAAAGAGCACAATACAATCATGAATCAGATGAGGCAACTGGCTTGGCAGAAATTATTAAATCGATCAATGAAAATACTGGCATGAATATTCTTGATGAACAAGAAATAATGCAATATGCCAAACCGCCTATATCATCAATACCATTAGATAGAGGAGGCAAACCACCCAAAAATTCAATACCTCCGCCATTTGACTATGGTGTTGGAGGAACCGAAATTAAAAAAGATGATAGTTTTTGGATGAAGGTAAAGGATGTATTCAAGCTAAAAGGCAGAGGGACTTCTGTTCCAGGCCCTGATAAGCCAAAACCTATACCTGTAAAAATTGAACCTCGCTATTTGCAATCTTTTTTTCGAGATACATCAAACGAGAATATTGAAAGTTTATTTGTGTCAACACCCTATAAAGTGATTGTTCAAATAGGAGAATTTAATCGCAAACTGACACAAGATACCAATCACCCAATTCCAACTGACAAAATTTTTACCGACCCTAAGTCAGATAAAGAAACAATACAAATTCAATTTCATTCCAATCTATCCAAAACAATTCAATCATCAAACATCACATTAAGTAGAATTGGAGATTCAGATGAGGCAGAATTTAATATTGTTACAAGTGATCATGCGATGATGTTTGAAGCTGAAATTTATGCTTATCATAAAAATCGACTAATTCAAAAAGCTATACTCACCGCACATATTCTTGAAGCGAATGCCAATCCCGACAAGTTTCCTTCACCTCAGCTTAGTATAGATTTAAAACTTGTTAGCGATCTAGAAAATTTAAATCAACATCAACCTTTTTATACTTCAATTGGTGGGCAACTATCCAATAAAATAGATGAACCCATACCGGGCATCAGCAATCAATCTCCACTTGACTTGAATTTTTCATCTGCTTTGCAAACCCTCATGCTAACCATAAAAAATCGGATTCAGCAAGCAGCCA
>DAOOQH010000262.1:0-4072 GCA_035388625.1 Chitinophagaceae bacterium
ACATTCATTTTACCAAATAAAGCTTGGGTATTCGAATCAATTGTTGCCAACATATTGACAAATCCATTCTTTAAAAAATTTAGTTTATTCATAAATTAGGATTTTGTTTTGTCCCACGTTTTATAGGTATTTTCAATTTCATTTATATTGCTTGGGGCTTCTCGTAATGGTTCACAAGGTATCAATTCAGCATGACAATCAATAGCAAGTTGTTGGTAAACTTTTGTTCCTTCCGTCTTCCATCCTATCATTTCATCACTCACTTCACGAATAAATTTTGCCGGATTACCTGCCACTAAACTGCGAGCAGCAAATACTTCTTTTGCCTTCACAAAACTCAAGGCACCAACTATGCATTCATCACCTAAAACAACATCATCCATAATAACAGCATTCATTCCTACTAAACAATTTCGTCCGATGGTAGCACCATGTATAATGGCACCATGACCAATATGTGCATTTTGCATGAGTGTAACTGTTACGCCAGGAAACATGTGAATGGTGCAGTTTTCTTGAACATTACAACCATCCTCAATAATAATTTTCCCAAAATCGCCTCTAATGGCGGCACCGGGTCCAATATAAACATCCTTACCAATAATCACATGGCCAGTTACAACAGCTTGTGGATGCACAAAAGCGGTTTCATGCACCACAGGTTTAATTCCTTTATATTCGTAAAACATGGTTTTAAATTTTTAATAAGTTTAATTTTTGGGGTGTGCCCCTCAACAGCCAAAGCGCTGATTTCGGGTCGGGCTTTACGTTGCAAGTCCTCTCACGCCAAAGCGCGTGATGCGGGCTTTTCACTGCAATCCCTCACACAAATTCAATTCTTCTATAAGCGCATTATCAAAATTTATCATTTATAAAATGCTAATTGATCTTCCTTCATCTTTCTTAGTAATACACTGCATCTATATCGATCTTCACGATAAGTATTGTACAATTTGTCTAAAGTTTCTACACATTGAGCAATTCCTTTTTCATCAGCCCAAGCCAATAATCCTTTCGGATAATTGACTCCCTTTATCATAGCCAAATCAATATCTTCTTTCGAAGCTACTTGCAAATAAAGTGCATTGGCTGCTTCATTAATCAACATCACCACAACTCGCCAACAGATTTCATTCATCAAAATATCATTTGTATTCGGTTCATTTCTTACACTTCCTTCTGCATAATTATAAAATCCTTTTCCCGACTTCCGACCAAACCATTTCGCTTCAACCAATCGCTTTTGTGTAAATGAAGGCGTATACCTTGGATCATAATAAAAAGCCGACCATACAGTTTCGGTAACCGTATAATTTATATCATGTCCAATTAAATCCATTAATTCAAATGGCCCCATTTTAAAACCACCTATCGTTTTCATTGCATGGTCAATGGTTTCAATACTAGCTATACCTTCTTCGTAAATGCGGATGGCCTCACTATAAAATGGTCGAGCAATTCTGTTAACTATAAAACCGGGTGTATCTTTAGCTATTACCGTTTTTTTACGCCAACTATCAATTATATTTTTTGTTTGTGTTACAATGGACTCTTGAGTTTGTAAGGCGGGCACTATTTCAACCAATTCCAGAATAGGTGCTGGATTAAAAAAATGAACACCTATTACACGCTCTGGTTGTGCGCATGCCGAAGCAATCGATGTAATTGAAAGTGATGAGGTATTACTTGCCAGTATACAGGTTGGCGACACAATAGTTTCTAGTTCTGTAAATAAAGTTTGTTTAATATCAAGTCGTTCAACAATGGCTTCTATCACTAATTCTGTTTGATGAAGAGAAGTTTTATCCATTGTCCATTCAATATTGCCAATAATTTCTGAAGCTTTTTCCTTCGTAATTTTCTCCTTGTCTACCAGCTTATTCATTGAATTCTCCAAATTCAATTTTGCTTTGTCTAATACAGTTTGATTGGTATCGCATACTATTACTCGATTTCCTGCTTGAGCTGCTACTTGTGCAATGCCAGCGCCCATTGTACCGCTTCCTATTATTCCTATTTGCATATTTCTTTTTGTATTGATCACAAATGTACTACTTCATGTATAAAATAAAAATCCCACGCTTGAAGCATGGGATTTTTACTATTTCCTTCAGCTTTCGCTGTATGTTTTTTTACTATTTGCTAAACTGAGGTATCAATCCTTGTGCCATAGCAACCATTTTATTTATGCCATCTTCAGGTAAATTTCCTTTTTTCATTTCAGCTAATAAATCAGGCATTTTGTTTTCCATTTCTAATAGGAAAGCTTCTTCAAATTGCTTCATATTTTTAACTGGAACACTATTCAATAAACCATTGGTACCTAGGTAAACAATAGCTACTTGCTTTTCAACTGAATAAGGTTGGAACTGACCTTGCTTCAAAATCTCCACATTACGTGCTCCTTTATCAAGGATAGATTTTGTTGCAGCATCTAAGTCACCACCAAATTTAGAGAAGGCTTCCATTTCTCGGTAAAGTGCTTGGTCAAGTTTTAAAGTACCAGCCACTTTTTTCATTGATTTAATTTGTGCACTACCACCCACACGACTAACAGAAATACCTACGTTAATCGCTGGACGAATACCCGCATTAAATAAGTTAGACTCAAGGAAAATTTGTCCGTCTGTGATAGAAATTACATTGGTAGGGATATAAGCAGATACGTCACCAGCTTGTGTTTCAATAATAGGTAAGGCTGTTAATGAACCTCCACCTTTTACCAAATGCTTAATTGAATCTGGCAAATCATTCATACGCTTTGCAATATCATCCTTAGCAATAACCTTAGCAGCACGCTCTAATAAACGACTATGCAAATAGAATACATCACCTGGATAAGCCTCACGTCCTGGAGGACGACGAAGTAATAAAGACACCTCACGATAAGCTACCGCTTGCTTACTTAAATCGTCAAATACGATTAATGCAGGACGACCTGTATCACGGAAGAATTCGCCAATCGCTGCACCAGCAAACGGTGCATAGAATTGTAAAGGCGCTGGATCAGCTGCAGAAGCCGCAACGATGATTGTATATTCCATCGCACCATTGTCTTGTAATGTTTTCATTACTTGCGCAATAGTAGACGCTTTTTGACCAATGGCCACATAAATACAATAAACAGGCTTACCTGCTTTATAAAATTCTTTTTGATTGATAATGGTATCGATACAAATTGCAGATTTACCTGTTTGACGATCACCAATAACCAATTCACGTTGTCCACGACCAATAGGAATCATCGCATCAATTGATTTGATACCTGTTTGCAACGGTTCTTTTACTGGCTCACGAAAGATAACCCCTGGTGCTTTACGCTCAATTGGCATCTCATATAATTCACCAGTTAATGGACCTTTACCATCGATAGGTTCACCTAAGGTATTAATAACACGACCAACCATACCCTCTCCTACTTTAATGGAGGCGATACGACCAGTACGACGAACTTTATTACCTTCTTTAATACCTGCACTTGGTCCCATCATTACCACACCCACATTATCTTCTTCAAGATTTAATGCAATAGCGCGTACGCCTGATTCAAACTCAACAAGCTCACCAGAACTTACGCCATTTAATCCATAAATACGAGCGATACCATCTCCAACTTGGAGCACGGTTCCTACTTCTTCAAGTTCGGCACTCGAGTTAAAATTGCCTAGTTGTTGGCGAAGAATCGCTGAAATTTCATCGGGTTTTATACTTACCATGTTTTCTAAATTTAATTATTAGTTGTTTATTTAATACACAAATCATCCAGTTTATAAATAATCAATTATCTAATGTCTGGAATATATTCGTTTTTCAAAAATTGTTTTTTAATATCTTGCAAATCTCTTAAAATGCTTGCATCAAAGAGATTATTATTACTTTCTAATACAAATCCTCCAATTAATTTCGGATCTACTTTTGTTGTTAAATCAATTGTCATTCCTTGAAATTGAGCAGCAATTTGCGCTTGTAAAGACGCCTTGGTTACATCATCTAAAGGCTCAGAAGTAGTTAATACAACATCATTTATTTTATTATGCGTTTTGTAAAGCGAAATAAAAGAAGTTGCTATTTC
>DAOOQH010000263.1:0-1518 GCA_035388625.1 Chitinophagaceae bacterium
ATTTACCAACTGACTTAAATGGAGATGGAAATGTTGACTTATTAGATAGTCCAATTGTTGAGACTAATATTAGTAATTTCGTTTTCTCATCACATCCTTAATAATCAATTGAACTATGCTTACTAATAATAAAGCTCAATTCAGTATGATATAAAAATCAACAGGGTTATCAGATTTTTTCTGATGACCCTGTTTTTTTATCTAGAAATAAATTTTGTTAAATTTTATTTTCTTGATTTTTGAACAAAGATTATACATATCTTTATTAAGCGAAAAATTAGAACGCAGATTTTACTTAGTCAATTTATTAAAACAAATAACACAAAAAAATAAACATTAAAAAATTATGAAAACAGTAATCACAAAAAACATGAAAGGAGCCATTTTATCAATGGGTTTAGGATTGATGTCGTTTGTTGGTTTTTCTCAAGAGCATATCACGGTAAGTCTTGAAAATATCACAGCAACTGCAAATACAATTGAATATGATATGTTTGTTATCAATGATGGATCTACTGCATTAAAATTAGCATCATGCGCATTTGGTGTAAATTATAATGGGGTGATTTTGAATGGTGGCACACTTTCAGAAAATTCATTCAATGTAATTCCTGGAACGCGTTCACAAGCATTAAGCAGCCTTACAAATTTCTTTGTAAAAAATACATCAAGAGATAATGTAAATCAACTGCGTGCTACAACAACACCAGTTCGTATTGCACAAAGTGCAGTATTATTATCAAATGTTCCATATAAAGTGGGTCGTTTTAAATTAACAAACAGTAAGCCTTGGACAGCTAATTCGAACCCTGCATTTTCATTCAATGAATTTTCAGTTCCAGGAATTAGTACTACATGCGCCACTGGTTATGTTGATGCAAGTTCAACTCCAATTGGATTTAGCACAGCAAAAAAGAATTTAAAAGTTCAAGTTGTAAATTCTCCAATTTTAAATCCAACAGGAATTGTTGACGCAACTTTAAATGGTTCTGTTAAAATGCAAACTGTAGGTGCTGAATCTCCAGCAATTAGCCGAGATGGTTTATCACAAACTGCAAACAATAGCAAAATCAATATCTATCCTAATCCAACACAAGATATTTTGAATATTGATGTAAATTCAACTTCAATCGAAAATATCGTTGTTAAAGTATTAGATATTAGAGGAAGAATTGTAAAACAAATTCAAACTCGTTCTGAAAAAGGTTTAAATACCTTGACAGTTAGTTTAGCTGAACTTGCAAGTGGTAATTACAATGTTCAAGTTTATCAAGATAGTAAATTAAGTACAACTGAAAAAATCTCTAAGAAAGATTAATTCATTTAAAGATCTTAATTATTAAATATTAAAAAATCCTAGTTGTCTATACAGCTAGGATTTTTGTTTTATATACTCCTAGGAAAAAAATATCGTTGGTATACTTCATTACACAGTTTAGAGCATCATTCTAATTTAGCTTGTAAAGCATTGGATAGCTTTGAATACTCAAGGTGTTTTTCTACCTTTGAATATCCATT
>DAOOQH010000263.1:1618-4060 GCA_035388625.1 Chitinophagaceae bacterium
ATAAATAAACCGAAGGCTCAAGTTTTCGAATATCTTAAATCACTCAAAAGCCAAAACGATTGGAGTACTTGGGGACGTAAAGACCCAAATATGAAATCGGAATTTATTGGTACAGATGGTACCGTAGGATGTATTTCGAAGTGGAGTGGAAACAAAGAGGTAGGTCAGGGCGAACAAGAAATTAAAAAAATTGTTGAAGGTGAGCGAATTGAAAATGAACTCAGATTTTTAAAGCCATTTAAAACGAAAAGTTTAGCCTATTTTATTACTGAGCCCGTTAATGATAGTGTGACCACGGTCAAATGGGGATTCAAAGGTTCAATGCCTTATCCACTCAATTTAATGTCGGTTATTTTTAATATGGACAAGCAAATTGGAAAAGATTACGAAGAAGGGTTGTCTAATTTAAAAGCCAAATTAGAAGGTTAAATTATTGAATAAAACCGGTCTCTTCACTCAATTTTATCTTGTGCTGCATCATAAATCTCAACGATTTCGCTTTTTCTTTAGCTAAGGTAGCAATAGCACCAATAAACAACTCATCAATGGTTTCGTAAAATAGTTTGATCCATTGATCAAAATGTTCATCAGTCAGCCTTTCCATTTTATTAAGTTCAATATGCTTTAAAATTGCATTGCCTTTATAACTTGCTGTACCAAATAAAATCGAATCCCAGAAATTATATAAAACGGGCATATGATCTATCATATTAATTTTCGCAACATCATTGAAAATATATCCAATTGTTTCGTCCTTCAACACCTTGATATAGAAAGTATCTAATAGGATTTTTATATCGTCAATATCACGAATATCTGTTTGCATAGTTTAATTGAATAAATACGATTAGAAATTGAAAACTCTCACAAATTGAAAAGTAGAGTTTTATTTGATAATAATTTTCAATGCTTTAGCTTGATATGATTTATTATCACTTCCTAAAACCTTAATATTTTCAATAAAAACAGTATCACCTTTATAACTTCTTTCCTTAAATAGGTCAACCCAATTTTTTGATAAGGTATTGCCCGTGCATTGCATGGTTGTATAATCGGTAAATATAATTGGCAATCCGGCAGAATCTTGATAAAGGCCACGTTCAGCATAAATAATATCAAAACCTTGAATAGGAAATACAGTATGGCTGCTATCCTTTCCACATAATGGGAGTGAAATTAAACTATCAAAACTTTCTTTACCTAGTGTTGAAATATCGTTATCCATACAACCTAAATGCGCTGTATAGCGGTATTTTCTGGTATTTTGGTCATTCTCACTAAAAGAGAATAAAGTAATGAGACAACCAATTGAAATTATAAATCCTATTTTTGAACGAATAGACATCATTGTTTTCTAATAATTAAAGCAATGTAAGACTTTCTTCGATAATACGAATTTTTTCGAGTGCGTCATTTTTCTTTTTAACTTCTGCTTCAATAATTTCTGGCTTGGCATTCTGAACAAATTTTTCATTGCCGAGTTTTTTATCAACGCTTGCAAGAAATCCTTGATAATAAACTAAATCTTTTTTAAGCTGTTCAACCTGCTGCGAATTATCAATTTCTTTTTCAGTTGTAAAATAGCATTGCAATTTATCTACCACAAATGAAATTGAATTTGGAACAGACTCCGTAATATAATTGATGGTTGTTGCAAAACATTGTTTTTTAAGTACCGATTCAATCGTTGAGAGCTGATTTTGATAAGCTTTAGGCAGAAATAAATCAATAGGATCTTTGGGCTTTAAATTTTGTTTCACACGTACATCACGGATAGCAGTGATCATATTTTTTAATATATCTGCCTGATCAAGTAACTCTTTATTAAATGCATTGGTTTGAATTATTTGCGTTTGTATGATATCATCTCCTTCCACTCTATCTTTTAACTGATGGTATATTTCTTCTGTAATAAACGGCATAAACGGATGTAAAAGTTTCATCAATTCTTCAAAGAAAAAATTGGCTTTTGAAATATTGTAGGCGTTCATGGGTTGATCCTGAGCTGTTTTAATCCACTCTAAATACCAACTGCAATAATCATCCCAAATTAATGAGTAAATTTTCTTTAAAGCCTCACTCAATTTAAATTCTTTGATATCGTTTTCAACAAGTATTTGCACTTCGGTTAAACGTTGTTCAAACCAAACACTAGGAAAAATACTGGCTTCACTCATATCATCACCACGCTCTTTTTCGTTCATGATATGAAGCAATTTCAGTGCATTCCATAATTTATTGCCGAACATTTTACCCTGCTCAATACCGCTCTCATCAAACAATAAATCATTTCCTGCAGGTGATGAAATCAACACACCAAATCGAACAGCATCGGCACCAAAATGATCTATCATCTCAAGTAAATCGGGCGAATTGCCAAGAGACTTACTCATTTTACGACCTTGTTTATCGCGCACAATACCTGTAAAATAAACTTGTTGA
>DAOOQH010000264.1:0-4001 GCA_035388625.1 Chitinophagaceae bacterium
GGTTACATCTTCATAATTTGAATAGGAGTGCATATCAGGATTGAGTTTTGCCTCACTATCTGATATTTTTGATTTACATGAAGCTAAATTAATGATGGCTATTGCTATAAATAAATAGATGCGCATGACGGTTTAATATTTGAATTTCAAATGTAAGGCGATGGATGTAGAATTGCTAATTGAATTATAAAAAACTCAAATTCTATCTTAATATCAAGTGTAGATTTTTTTTTAGAAGAAATTAAACTCTTCCTATATGAATTAATATTGACGATTGAGTTGATCTTTTTTTATCGCTCCAAGCATTTGGTTGTCAACAGGTTTATTCACATCATGGGTATAAGTGTAAAATGAGCTGGCAAGTTTGGCATAATACTTGTATTAAGGATTTTATATTATTCAATTTAATTAATAGAGCATGATAGTATTGATCCTTAAAAAGAAAGTAAAAAGAGTTCATGGCTTTTTACATTCTTCTATTCAAAAACTGATTGCGCTTCGATATGTACCTTAACTACTTTGGTAGGCATAGTAGTTAAGAATTTTGTTTTAGTAAAGTGAATAATTGGTAGAATTGTTTGTTTATTGTTTCAGTAAAAACCATTTGTTAAAAGCAGATGGTTTTTATTGTTTTAAGGCCTTTATTTAAAAATTTTATTTTTATCTAAAGATGATTGTGTATATCGTTTTATTAAAATTATGTTCTTAGATCTGAATCATTATATTTGAGCAAATTTATTTTATGCGAAAACTTAGATTCCTAATCTTCATCATACTGATATGTTTGAGTCGTTTAACATTTGGGCAAAGCATTATTCCTGCGCCACAAACTCAAGCGAATTTACCGAGTAAGTTTGACCAAACTAAATTAAGTGCACTGCGATTTATTTACTCTTCAAACACTGAATTGGTCAAGGATATTCAAATCTTCAATAATTTTTTATCACAAATTGGCATTAAGCCGCTTGAAGAGAAAGTTATGAATTATGATGTAGTTCATCTTCAGTTTGATATTAAGCAAAAAGATGAAGCTTATACAATTCAAAATAAACCGAATAATGTTATTGAAATTCGAGGTGGTAAACATGGTGTGTTTTACGGTTTGATGTCATTACTTCAAGGAATAAATGAATCTTCAAATAATAAAAACTTAACTGCTCAAAATATTATTGATCAACCCAGCTATAGTTGGAGAGGAATGCATTTAGATGTTTCACGACATTTTTTTTCAAAAGATTTTGTAAAGAAGTATATCGATATTTTAGCCATTCACAAAATGAATACCTTTCATTGGCATCTTACCGATGACCAAGGTTGGCGTATTGAAATTAAAAAATATCCATTACTTACTAAAATAGGAGGTAAACGAAAAGAATCAATGGTTGACAAAAACTTTAATCCTTATAAAGGTGATGGAAAACCAGTTGAAGGTTACTATACTCAAGATGAAATTAAAGAGATTGTTGCTTATGCAAAAGATCGTCATATAACTGTGGTGCCCGAAATTGAAATGCCAGGTCATGCACTTGCTGCATTAAGCGCCTATCCTGAATTTAGTTGTACCAAAAAAACTTTTGAACCTTTAACAATTTGGGGGGTTAGCGATGATGTATTTTGCACGAATGAAGCCTCTATTCGATTTTTACAAGATATTTTAGATGAGGTGTTATTATTATTTCCATCTAAATATATTCATATTGGTGGTGATGAAGTGCCTAAAACTAGATGGAAAGCCTGTGAAGTTTGTCAAAAGAATATGAAAATGAATTCATTAAAAGATGAACATGAATTACAAAGTTATTTTATCAAAAGAATGGATAAATATGTTACTTCGAAAGGTCGTAGCATAATTGGATGGGATGAGATTCTTGAAGGCGGTTTGGCTCAAAATGCTGCTGTTATGAGTTGGCGTGGTGAAGATGGTGGAATTGCTGCAGCCAAGCTCAAACATTTTGTAGTGATGTCGCCCGGCACTCATTGTTATTTTGATCATTATCAAGGCAATAAAAATACCGAGCCTTTAGCAATCGGAGGATTTACCCCAATTGAAAAAGTGTATAGTTATCAACCTACACCTTCCGCTCTTTCCGAAACTGAAAAGAAATATATATTAGGTGCACAAGGTAATGTATGGACAGAATATATTGCTACATCAGATCATGTTGAATATATGGCTTTACCTCGTTTAACAGCTTTGGCAGAAGTACTTTGGTCGGGTGAAAAGAAACCAGGGTTTGCTGATTTTGCGAAAAGATTGAGAACGCATTTTACATTATTAGATAAAATGAAAATCAATTATGCAAAATCGATATTTGATATTGTTGCAAGTTCTAAGATTGTGAACGATCAAGTTGAAGTTAGCCTGAAATCAACTTATGCAAGCGACAGTGGGGCAATTCAATATTATTTTGTAGACGATGAACCTTATCTAAATATTGAAAAATTCAATGTAGGAAAACCTATTTCACTTAATCATTCCAGAACCATTAAAGCGCAGTATTTTGAAAATGGAAAAGGATTAGGTAAGGTTTTAACAGAAGAGTTTTTAGTGCATAAAGCTTTAGGAAAATTAATAAAATCGACCATTGAACCAAGTACTTATTATAATGAAGGAGGCTTGCCAAAATTGCTTGATAGTAAAGCCGGTCATGCACCACGTACATCCTCTGATTGGTTAGGTTGGAGCGGTAAAAATCCTGAACTACTTATTGATTTGGGAAAAGTAAATGAATTAAATAAGATTGATATCTATACATTAAAAGAGGAAATGAATTGGATTTATTTACCTTCTAAAATTGAAATCGCTTGGAGTGAAGATGGTGTTCAATTTACTTCAGGACAAACATTGGTTCAGTCTGGTATAGACAATGGCTATACAGTTGAAGGGAAAATTAATTATCCACTCAATCAAATTCAAGCCCGATATATTAAATTGAACTTTACTTGTGCACCTAAAATAATGAAAGGAAATCCAGGTGAGGGCGAAGATGCTTGGCTATTTTTAAGTGAAATTGTTATTGATTAATCCATAAATTAAAAAAATGTAGAATCATCTAATCAATTACATTTGCTTGCTAAGTAAATTTTAAAAATTAGAAAAAACTTTCAAATGAAATCACAAAAAACTTTATCACAAAAAGGAAAATTCAATTTAGGTTTGATGATGATATTTTCTTTTATACTCATTTTTATTTCATTTAATCTTTTTGCAGCTAGTTCGAGTTTCGATTATAATGGAAACAAAATGGTGATCAATAGCGGTATTGGTGTTGGTTCTATTATTGCAATTGTTGCTTCATGGACAAGAAATAAATCTGTTCTTTGGGCAATTTTTCATGCATTTTGTGGATGGCTTTATGTCATTTATTACGTTATAACTCGCTAGAATTTGTAGTTGCCCTGAACAACTCTCAATATTGAATTGATGAAGCAATCTTGAATTCAAGATGGTATAATTTATCATTCTTGATGAAAAACTTTACTTTCGCACAAAATTTATAGAATGAGCGAACAAATACTAACGAAAGGAAAAATTCACACAAATAAAGGTGTAATGACTTTTGAATTATATGATGATGCCACACCAATTGCAGTGGCTAATTTTAAAAAATTAATTGGCATCAAATTTTATGATGGAATTAAATTTCACAGAGTGATTCCAAATTTCATGGTACAAGGAGGTTGCCCTGATGGAACAGGTGCTGGTGGACCTGGTTATGAAATTAAATGCGAGACTGATGCGCCAAAACAATTCCATGATCGTGGTGTATTATCAATGGCTCATCGAGGTAAGAATACTGGTGGCTCACAATTTTTCATTTGTCATCACAGAATGGGCACAAGCCATTTAGATGGCGTTCATACTTGCTTTGGTAAAGTTGTTGATGGTTTAGATATACTAGATTCAATTGAAGCTGGAGATGTGATGGAAAAAGTAGAATTAATTTAATATTTATACCTTAAAAAAAATATTTTATGTGCGGAATCATAGGATTATTTAG
>DAOOQH010000265.1:0-3961 GCA_035388625.1 Chitinophagaceae bacterium
TCAATATTTTCATCTGCATTTAAATCGCCTGAATACAATGCCCACACACCAATCGCTACTTGACTTTGATTATTGCCATACGCTTTATTAGCATCCGTTGTAAAATCGTAAAAAGTACTTTCGTTGAGCATAACGGGGTTAGCACTCCAAGTTTCAACACTGTTGCGACTTTTAATAATAATGTAGTAGGCTTGTCCGATAGCAGCAGTTCCGTTAAAACTAAGTTGACCATTTGTTTGAAGAATATGTTTTGTTTCAGAAACAAGAGTATAAGGCGAACCTGCCTGACGCAGTTGCACAGTAATAGAATCGCATTCATTGCCTGATGACGCAGTAACACCTTGATTGTATAAAACATTTTCCATGGTATTGCTACCAACATAATACCCTTCGATAAATGCTTTTAAGTTGAGATGCATACGATAAGGTTGCTGAAAACCTTGCGTGAGCATATTGGAAGCAGATGATAAAGTTTGGGTATTGGTTTCGCCAACCGTGTATGAAAGAGAAATGCCGGCAGCTGTTGAGCTTGTCGAAACATAGCCTCCTGCCGAAGCAATTGCAGTTTGACATTGTGTAGTTGTGCAAATTAATAAATGCGCGAAGAATAAAATTGAGAGTATAATGTATTGGTTTAATAATTTGATTATTTGCTTATTTGCTAAAAGGTTTCTTTGAAAGTTTATATTCATGATTTTTATTTTTTGATCATTAATTTTAATTCGTCCAATTGTTTTTGTAAAAGCTCATTTTGTTTTTGCAACGCTTCTACCTGACTATTAATATGTTGATTATTTGAATTGATTTCTTGAACGGCCTTTGTCAGTAATGAAACCACGGGAATGATATTTAAGCTTTGTGGTTGAATTTTTCCATCATCTGTTACAGCATCTTTTTCACCAATTACAGCACTTGGAATAACTTCTTGTAATTCATCTGCAATAAATCCTTCTTGTATTTGTGGGTTCTCTTTGAAGATGGTGCCTTCTACATTTTTATAATGAAAGCTTACCGGATTTAATTTCATTACACGACTAATTGCTTCATTCTTCATTGGTGAAATTTGATCTTTCAAGCGACGATCAGATAAGCCTGAAACGGTACCAACAAGCGTGCCGTCTATCCAACATTGTAATTGAGATCCGTTGGTCCAATGGAAATTATAAATATTGGTACCAAAACCAAAATTCGTACCAGCCTTACATCGATATCCTGATTGTGCTCGGATGGCTCCGTTGACATCTAGTTTGTCACCTGGATTTGACAGCCCTAGACCAACATTAGTTGCGAATTGACTTCCGTTTAAGCCACCGATAATGGTTGTATTATTTTGTGTTACTGTTGCTCCTGCTCCTAATGCTGTTGAGTAATTGTAACTACCTCCTGATGTTCCAGTATTGTATCCTATAAAAGTATTGTAGTTTGTTGGGTTTAATAAAAGCACAGGCATTGTTCCTGCACTGCTACCTACATAGGTATTACCGCTTCCATACACATAATTTGCTGCATTGCATCCGATTGCCGTATTATCATTTCCGGATGAATTATTAGCCAATGCGTTTAGACCAAGTGCTGAATTATTAGAGCCTGTCTGGTTGCTATTTGCTGTATTGTATCCAACAGCAGTGTTGCTTGTTCCGCTTGCATTATTATTAAATGCCCCATAACCAAGTCGGGTATTATAAAAGCCATTCTTACCTGTTCCAATTTGTGCACCACCAATCAAAGCGTCTTCACTTACCTCAAACATAGCTTGAGGGAATAAGGTGCCAATTCCTGTTTTGCCACCAATACTAATAATATTGCTTTGGACCAATTGTCCGTTTTGCCATTTGGGTATTTTATTGTTTTGTGTTGTTGCTAAATCAATCATCAAATCGAAACCTATAATCGACCCTGCATCGCTTCCGTTTACATCATATACAATCAATTCCCAATTACCATTAGGGTCAATCATGTAACCGCCTAAACCGTTAAAGCCTGTAACCATAGCTGCACTACTGAGTCCGCAAGGTGGGCTACTTGTATTTGCGGTTGGGACATAGGTACCGGTAAATGGTGGCATGCCGCTAGAAAGTGGACCTGCAGCATTGGAAACAAAAACTGTATTTGTAAAATTGTCTCCACTTCCTCCGTCGGCATAAGCAAGATTAAGATACAAACCGTTTGGTGATTTTAGGTATATACGAAGATCAGCATCATATGTATGAGTTATATTTATACGAACCGAAATAGCATGGTATGGTACAAGAGGATAATTTGAAACCATGACTGTGCTGGAGCCCGGTGTGCAGCTATTGTCAGGAATGGGAGTAATGCTTGGGTTATTAATGATCACATTAGAATCTGCTCCGGCCGCCATAAGTTTACCGTTGGCATCCACAAGTACAGCTCTATTACCAACACCGCTTAATTCTTCAAAACGTACACCACCAACAGTATGTAATTTTTCTGTCGGCGATATTGTGCCGATGCCAATGTTGCTTCCATTATTGTAAATAGTATTATCGGCTACCCAAGTAATACCATTCCAGTGCATGGTATTTCCGTTAGTAGTATTTGTAGGCAAATCTTTTACCTTATTTGCAAAAAGTGAATATGGTACACTCATCAATTGTGTAGTACCCATGTCAACATAATTTGTTCCACCTGCAACATCAAGTTCTACTTGAATAAATTTTGCACCAATGCTCCAATCAATTGAATTGATAGTCCCTATAAGAGGAGTCCCTTCTCCAATATTTAAATTAAGTAAACCGAGTGCATTGCTTGTTGTGTTTTTTGTTTCTGAATAAACCACCGAACCTGCTGCTGTAGCATTTCGTATGCTAAATCGCAGCGATACATTTTGATTTATAATAAGATTTCCTGAGGCGTCTCTTGCAACTGCTTGATACGGAATAGCGAGCGGGGCTTGAGAAAAAGCCACTGTGTAAATAAGGCAATTTGCCAAAGCGAATACAAGGTAGAATATTTTTTGTTTCATGTTTTATTTTTTTTGTAAAAATATTTACGGCTTCAATTGATTTTGAAGTGGATTTATAATTGGTTGAATTATCCTAAAATTCGGTGTGAATGAATTGATAAGTGGGGTATCAATGACTATTAGAAGTCAACAAACTATTTTCTCTAGTCGTTTTAAAAGAATGTCATTTTGTTATTGCAATGCGTCAATTTTAGCATTGGGTTTTTGATTATTGGTATTCATTTCTTTTGCCGAATTAATCAACATATAACTCATGACGCTATTGTCTACTTGCAAATGCTCTATGCTATCTTTTGCAAAATTGCTAGGCATTTACGGAGCAATTTGTTGTAAGTCTTGTACTATCACGCCAATATGTTCTTGGTTTTCATTGCACCCGTATTCTTTATTAGAATGAAATATTATTGGTGATTTTTTTAGTAAGGTTGTTAACCATCATCATATGTTGTAACATTATTTTTTAGCCTACGATCAAAGAATGCCAACGATGAGCCGCTACCAGGCTTGCTTGCAGTGCCATTGAAGGTAAGCATATGTGATGGAATAATGATACCAATGGCAACAAAAGTATTTCATGATGTTAGCTTCAATCATTTTGGTGCTCAACCTGATTAACATATTCGGGAGAGCATCCCTACGTCTAATAACATATTGTTCAAGAAGGCTTATATTTTATTTGAAAATTATTTAACTTAACTACAAACTCAACTTTGATGGGGTGATTTAATCAGCAAGCCTTACTTAGCCTCACCAATTCAAAATTTGTGATATTGTACTACTCTAGGTGGTTATGCAACCCATATGATTATACAAGTAATTGGTAAAATTATAGCCCATAAAACAATAAAGAAACATTACAAATCTCGAAGAATGGAGATTGATAAGGTTAAAAAAAGAACATAGATATCTGACCTTAAAAATACTTATGCAAAACAAATTGAAGATGACGCTAAAATATTTGATAGTGTAGGTTCC
>DAOOQH010000266.1:0-3916 GCA_035388625.1 Chitinophagaceae bacterium
TTTACATAAAATGTAACACTATCAATCACTAAGCCATGGTGCTTGGCCACTAATTTTAAATTGGCATTTCCGCCATAACCAGCCCGCTCCTTCTTATTACATCCCAATTGAGCCAAAACCACGGTAAATACTAGAATCGATAAGATGTATTTCATAATGTAAACAATTTTATATCTAAGTAAAGTTAAGACGATTCGTAATATAAAAGAGTTTGTTATTTTTTAAAAACAAATCAGAATATAATACGGTTTGAGGTTATTTTTGTCCGATTCACTTTTGAATGACAAAGTACCTAATTATATTTAGGGTTATTCATTGGGTTAAAGTCACAAGTTCATTATCATTGAAACGCTTTTTTAAAATATTGGGGTCAATACTTGTTGCACTTATTCTGCTGCTTGTTATTGCATTTTGGCTAGTTTCAAAAGAAAAATATCAAAATCTTTTAGCTCAAAAAGGCGCACAATATTTATCCGAAAAACTAAAAACCAAGGTTGAAATCAATAGAGTTAGTTTCACTTTCTTTAATCATTTTAATTTAAAAGGTGTTTATATCGAAGATAATTATAAGGATACACTTGCTTATATTGGAAATATTCAATTAAGAACGAGTGAGCTCCTTTCAAATTATTGGAATAATAGTAAACCTGTGATTAAAAATATCACGCTTGAGAATGTCTATGTCAATTTAAATAGAAAAAAGGATTCAACTTGGAATTATGATTTTATTTCTTCTGCCTTTCAATCAGACACAAAAGAAGCATCTCAAACTATAGAGCCAAAATCAACAACAAATGAAAGTCCAAAGAATCCTGAAATTGATCTTAAAAATATAATCTGTAAAAATATTCGGTTTTTCATGAATGATGGATGGCGAGGTGAAGACATGAACTTTACATTTCAAAAACTTGAATTAAGCACCAATGAAATTGATCTTTCGAAAAAGAATTTAAATTTAGAAGCAATTGATATCGAGGGAGCAGATATTGCAGTTCGTGAATATGATGGCTACAAGCCTGAAGATTTAACACCAGATGACACAACAGATTGGGGTACACCCTTCAACCCAGATTTATATAAAATCAATTTGAAACGTTTCCATCTTTCGAACTCTAAATTTTCATATATCGATGGCAATGAAATTCCAAATCCTAAAGAATTTGATGAAAAAAATATTGTCATCAACAATTTAAATCTTGACCTAGATAACACTCGAATTGTATCGGATACTATTTTTTCATCCATCACAAAATTATCGGCCAATGAAAGATGTGGTCTTGTTATTAAAGAATTACGTTCCGATGTAAAGCTTTCGCAAGTTCATGCGTCTTTAAATAATTTATTGCTCAAGACAAATTATTCAACTATTGGCCATCATTATGAAATGAATTATAAAAACTTTCACGACTTCAATGATTATATTAATAAGGTGAATATGAAAGCCAATATCAGCAACACAAATGTCTCATCGTTAGATATTGGATACTTTGCTAATATTTTAAACGAATATCCAATTTCAATTAACCTCGCAGGAAGTATGGATGGCACGGTTGATAATCTAGTTGGCAAGAACATTTCATTACAAACCAGAAATACTTCATTCAAAGGTGATGCCACTGTAATAGGATTACCTGATATTGAAAAAACTTATTTTGATATTACCAATATTATTTTGTCTACCTCAGGTAAGGATTTAAATGCTCTAATACCACAAACCCGAACAGATGGCGTGGCTTGGGATCAGCTTTCAAAAATAAATTATACGGGTTCTTATAAAGGTATGGTTGATCAATTTTACACGAAAGGGAATTTGAATACTTCTTTAGGCAATGCATTGTTGGATTTAGATATGGATTTCAAACCAAAATATCCTTCTTATGCTGGTCATATTGAAACAGATAATTTTGATATTGGAAAATTAATCAAACAAACTAGCATCGGCAAAATTAGCATGAAAGGCAAAATAGATGGTAGTGGATTTGATTTAGAAAATTTAAATGCCAAAGTTGATGCCACGGTTTCAAGTCTGGAAGTTGATAGTAACCGTTATGTAAATATGACAATCAATGGTATTGTTGCAAACAAAAAATTTGATGGTATATTCATTTCACAAGATCCAAGCTTAGCAGTGAATTTCAATGGAAAATTAGATTTAAGCGGCAAACAACCTGTTTATAATTTTAATTCGAGGTTTATACGTTTTGATTTAAAAAAACTTGGACTCACAAAAGAGTCAATGATTGGTTCGGGTTATGCAAGTTTGAATTTTACTGGATCAACACTTGATAATTTTACAGGAACGGCCTTATTGAAAAATATTACGATCGAAAATAAAGATCGAAATATTTATTTGAACGAGGTATTACTTGAATCGACTCAAGTAGCGAACGAAAAAATTTTACGTCTAACCAGTAGCATTGCCGATGCAGAGGTTAAAGGTAATTTTTATTTAAGTGGATTACCGAATGCCATTCAATTATATCTCTACCATTATTTGCCACAGTATATTAAAATGCCAACTTCAATGAGTAATCAAGAATTGGTTTATAAAGTTGAACTTAAGAATATAGATACCATTATCAATACTTTTATGCCTGATATTCATGGCTTATCCGGTTCAGTAATCAGTGGTAATTTAAATACAAATACACAACTATTTTCATTAGACGCCAATATACTGTCGTTTGGATATAAAGAATTTGAATTGAAAAATATTGTAATTGTTGGGGCTGGTGATTATTCTGAATTTGATATTAATACTACTTGCGGTTATTTTTTATATAAAAATGATGTAATCATTCCTTCATTTCAAATCAATGGTATTATGGCCAATGATACAGCAAGCTTAAGTATTATTACCCAAAGTATGAATGAAGTATTAGGCGATGCATTTATCAATTTAAAAGCAACTGCCTTAAATAAAAATTTGTATGTAAACATATTACCTTCGAATGTTACCATTAAGGATGATAAATGGCAATTATATGGAAGCGATGATATTGTTCTAGGAAAGAAAATTTTAGTTTCAAATTTAATTTTTGAAAGTGGTGCGCAAAAAATTACAATCAACACAAAGAATAGCGAAACCAATGATTTGGTTTTAGATATTAATGAGATTGATCTAGAAAGCTTTTCAAATTATATCAATCAAACTAAACCCTCCATTTATGGCCGTTTAAGTGGAAGAGTTGAAGTTGATAATTTTACCGAAAATCCACTTATCGATGCAACAATTTATTCAACTAATGAGGTTCGTATTGACGCAGATACCTTAGGCTTGGTGAATGCAAAAATTAAATATAATACTGAAAAAAATGTGCTCACCATTGACAAAGGCACTCAAATATTACATGGTGTTGATAAAGCAACCGTTGATGGATTTGTAAATTTAAGAGATTCAACTATTCAATTGAATACAGTGCTTGCGAATACAAGTATTGCATTTGCTAATCGTTTTATAAGCGACTTCGTTAAGGATATGACAGGGAGAGCTTCTGGCAATGTCAATATTCGAGGTGCTATCAACAATCCAAGAGTGAGTGGCAATATGGTTGTGAATGATGCCTCATTAAAAATTATTTATCTTGGCACACGTTATTCAATGAATGATGTAAAATTAAATTTTGATAATGAGAAAATTAATATCGAGGATTTTTATTTACATGATGAAAGAAAAGGTAATTATACAGCCCTGGTAAAAGGATATATTCAACACAAAAATTTCGATGATATTCAACTTAATTTGAATGTTAGCTCATCTAATTTACTATGCCTAAATACGATGGAATGGGATAATGATTTATTTTATGGTTTTGTACCAGCACAAATGACGGCAAGTGCAAAAGGTTATTTAGATGATTTAACGCTTGATATCAATGCGAAACCTTTAAAAGGTTCTAGCTTTCATATGCCAATT
>DAOOQH010000267.1:0-3852 GCA_035388625.1 Chitinophagaceae bacterium
AAATCCTTGAATTTGATTTTGTATAGGATGTCAAGATATTTTGGGTTGAAATTATTTATTTTCATTAGCGCTGCCATACTTTGTTTATTGCCGAAAGTTGTAATCTCTCAAGTTCCCTTTTCGATTAACTACACAACAGAAAACGGGCTATTGAGTAATACCACTTATGAAAGTATTCAGGACAAAAATGGCTTTATTTGGTTTGCAACTGAACTAGGAATTAGTCGATTTGATGGTAAGCAATTTAGGAATTTCACTAAGAATGATGGGCTAACTGACAATGTATGTATTGCCTTGGTGTGCGATTCTTCAAATAGGCTTTGGGTTGGACTTTTAAATGGTGATTATTGCTTTATTGAAAAGGGAAAGATCTATAATAAAAATAACCATGCTACATTAAATCAACTAAGTAAATTAAAAACATATAATCATTTGTCAATCAATGAAAATAATGAGTTGGTCTTTAGAGGTGAAGCATGTTATTATAAAATAAATCCTAAAAACTTATCAATCACAAAAAAGCAATTAGATGCTGAAAGTGGTAGATGCTTTCTTGGATATGAACGATATACAATCTTTCAAACATCGAATTCATTTGCTATCATAGGCGATAAGAAAGATACGATTCCTCAAAATACATTCGTTGGAAATATTATTGGAAGACGTTATGCAGATTTATTTGATGGGTATTTGACATTATTATCTAAAGGAAAATTAGTTCAAGTTTATAAAAATAAGTCTATCGAGAACAATTATTTTAATTTAAAAAATATTGAAATACTAGGTTTCTTTCGGCATCATCATTCTTTTTTGATATTGACAAATAAAGGGATTTACACATTGCCTGTGACCCAAATGAATGCCATTCCACAAATATGGATGGATATTAACTCTGCCCATAACCTCTATATTGATAAGGATAAATGCATATGGATATCAACTTTTGAAAATGGACTTATTAAAGTACCTGATACGAAGATGAAACTTTTAGCTATTAAAGAAGGCGCATCTAGTGCTGTGTCTTTAGGGAATTCGCAACTATTTGTTGGAACTACCAACGGACTTCTTAAATCGTTTGAAAAGAAGGGAAATATATTTCAAGAGCATACCTCTTCTAATTTATTTTCGTTTGTAAGGCAAGTTGAAATTCATCATGGGAAACTATTTGCCTTGACTAAATTTTTACTTTTTGAAATGGATTTAAAAAGCGGTAAGATCATATCGCATGAATTTAAAAGCGGATCATTAAAATCAATGCTTGTTAGCAATGATTCATCAGTTTATGTGTCAACAAATTGGTGTGTTATTAAAATTAAAGATCGAAAAATTAGTAGTGTTTATGAATGCCTTGCTGTAAATAGAATCTACGGTATTTTTAAAAATGTGAATAATGAGCTTTGCCTAGGCACTGAAAAAGGTTTACTATTTGTACATAATGATGGGGGGCGAGATACCTTGATTCATGATAAAATAAATATGATCATTACCATTGACGAACTTTCCTTTGCATGTGCCACTGAAAGCAAAGGGATATTATTGATTAAGGATAATCAAATAGTTTCTACTTTCCGACCATATGGGATCAAGGATTTTATTTGCAATTCAATACAATACGATTCGATCGATAAATTTTTATTTGCAGGCACATCAGAAGGACTCTATTATTTTAATATCGAAAGAAATAAACTCGAATGTTTGAAACAAGTTGGTGAAGAATTTGGATTGTATAAAAAGCAAATTCAAGGGATTAGTTATAATCATAAGGAATTATTCTTGGCTACTCAATTAGGTATTTTAATCATGGAAAAGAACCTAGATGCTAATTCGAAAGTGATGTATTCTCTCTATCTTAATTCATTTAAAGCAAACGGTAGTCCAATTCTTTCAGAGAATGCAATAAATTTAGACAAGGGGGTTAATCATATTGAAGTTGAAGCCCAAGCAGTGAGTTATGGCAGTCATCATCATGTGAAATACGCTTTTCAATTAACAGGTGCGAATTCAGATACATTGTACTCTGATGATGGTAAAATGACATTTACCAATTTAATACCTGGTTCTTATCATCTCTATATTAAAGCCTTCTCTATGAGCAATGATCAGCTTGCCATTGATAAGAGAATTGATTTCAGCATTACGCCATTTTGGTGGCAAACGTTAACATTTAAATTAAGTGTTTTAATTCTTGCTATGATATTGGTTATTGTCATTTTTGATCTCTTACGAAAAAGAGCGAATAATAAAATGAAGAATCAAAACTTATTACTCGATATGGAGGTGAAGGCTCTACGAAGTCAAATGAATCCACATTTTATTTTCAACAGTCTGAATTCAGCCCAAGAATATATTTTCAATGACAAGCCTCAGGAAGCCAATAAATATCTTTCAGTATTTTCAAAAATGGTACGTATGTCATTAAATTTTAGTTCAAAAAATGCCATTTCTATTTTAGATGAAATTGATTATCTCAATATGTTTTTAAAATTAGAAAAGATGAAATACGAAGATAAATTTGATTATTCGATACAAGTGGATGATGAGATTGTAACCGACTATACTTATATTCCTTCCATGATATTGCAACCGATTGTTGAGAATGCGGTGGTTCATGGCATCTTAAATAAGGTAAATACTGGATTTATCAAAATCACTTTTGAGCAAAGCAATGAGTTTATTATTTGCAAGGTTGAAGATGATGGGATTGGAAGAAATGAATCTAGAAAAAGAAAGAATTTAAATGGGAATTCTATTTCAACAAGTAATATTATTAATCGAATAAAACTGCTTAATTCCAGTAGCACTAAAAGCAAAATTGAATACAATTATATAGATAAATATGATGAAGAACAAATTTCATCAGGAACCCTATTTGAGATTAAAATTCCAAAAAATTTCACAAACAAATGATACACACACTCATACTCGAAGACGAGCCAAAGAACGCGGCATTATTATGTAAAATATTAGAGACTCATTTCCCAGATTTGAAAATTATGGGTATTTGTG
This sequence comes from Chitinophagaceae bacterium, assembly GCA_035388625.1. Lineage (GTDB taxonomy): Bacteria > Bacteroidota > Bacteroidia > Chitinophagales > Chitinophagaceae > OLB11. The sequence continues at coordinate 3,007 of DAOOQH010000267.1, forward strand.
AGGATAAGAAGTCAGCTATTGAATTTATTCAAAGTAATGAACCCCAACTTATTTTCATGGATATCATGCTAAAAGATGGTAATAGTTTTGAGATATTTGAAGAGGTTGATTTAAGTAATTCTCATATTATTTTTACAACGGCTCACGACCAATATGCCATTAAAGCTATCAAATTTTGTGCAATGGATTATTTGCTTAAGCCTCTTGATATTGAGGATTTGATTGTTGCTGTGAATAAGGCAAAAGCACGAATTTTTAAAAATGAAAAATACGCTCATCAAATAAATGCTTTTAATAGCAATAAAGAAAAAATTACAAAGGTTGCACTCCCTTCAATGGAAGGACATACGTTTGTTAATTTGAATGATATTTACTACATCCAAAGCGAAGGTTCTTATTCTACTTTCTTTATGAAAGATAATCATAAGTATATTGTCTCTAGGCAAATAAAAGAGTATGAAGAACTTTTGGATGGCAATGGCTTCTTTCGCATTCATCAATCTTTTATTATTAATTTGTTTTACATTAAAAGATATCTCAAAGGCTCTGGTGGAACAGTAATCATGGATAATGGAAAAGAAATAGATGTTGCAGTACGTCGTAAAGAAGAATTCCTTAAGAAGACGCATATCCATTAATACACCTTTTTATTTCAACGAATTTAAACCCAAGTTGCTCGAATATCAAGTTGAACCAATCCCATTTATTATAGCTCCTATTTTTACATCTATTGAATTCAATGGATTACAAACTAAAAATAGGGACAAGCTGAACACCCTTTTACAAAGTAGGCAAAATAAATAATTTTTTTATGAAAAAGAAAAATCAAAAGTTGCTTTTGAGCAA
>DAOOQH010000268.1:0-3794 GCA_035388625.1 Chitinophagaceae bacterium
AGGGATATTACAAAGGAGGAGGCTTGATGGAAAACGTGCTTTTTACACAGGGTGTGATTAATCTACCTAGTACTCAATGTGATAGTATTCAAATTGAACTACGACAAAATTCGGCACCCTATAGCTTGGTTAGCTCATCCAATCAGGTGATTAACACAGATGGTACGGTTACCTTTAGCGGTAGTGGAAATATTGGACAATCCTATTATATCGTCATTAAACATCGTAACGCCATTGAAACATGGAGTGCCAATCCAGTTTTCCTCAATGAGAATACAACCTATGATTTTACATCAGCAAGCAACAAAGCTTTCGGCTCCAATCAAAGCGAAGTAGCGAGCGGCGTGTGGGCTTTATACTCCGGTGATTTTAATCATGATGAAAATATTGACTTACTCGACTTAGGCAACCTAGAAGCAGATATTATTTCATTTCAATTTGGCTATTTTGCAACCGATATCAATGGTGATGGAAATGTTGATTTATTAGATGCAGCACCTGTAGAAGAAAATGTGAATGGGTTTGTATACGCCATTCACCCTTAAAACGATGATCCAAATTAAAATAGAATTCAGTTACGCACTCTGACTTTATGCTAGTAACTATTTCTTTTTTGTGGTACCTGACAATTTATAAAGTAAAAATCCTATTCCAATAACAAAATGTAAAATGATGATGGAAAAAATAATTGTATTCACGAAATTAGTTTAAGAACACAAAAGTAAATACGCAAAACAACCTTCACTGCAATAAATGTTACACTCCTTAGTTTGTAATCATCATACTAAACTCATTTTGAAGGAATGAATACAACATAATTTAGACCAACTATTCTAATGGATATTCTTCTTTCACCTTGCCTTCCATCTTAAGTATAATAATCAAAATTTAAAAGGTATTATCTATCGGTTTTTGTCTCCACCAAAAGATATGGAAAAAGAAACTTTCAAAACCGAATTTTTCTATCCATGGTTAAAAATATTCATGATTCAAAAGAATATAGTTTTCGGTTGTTCGAGAAACCCACCGATAGAAAATGACACTTTAACTAATTCATTTTATAAATTCACTTTACATCGATAAAAACCATTAAGTTTTAAATAATTCTTGCATGAAAAAATACTTTTTACTTACACTTACTTTTGCAATAACCTTTTCGCCTTTTGCTCAAACAAATAAAACCCATCTGGTGGGCGAATACTATTTGATGAACCTACCCGAAGTAGGTTCTGGCTTTCAAATAAATGAGGATAGTAGTTTTGTTTTTTTTCTAAGCTATGGAGCCATGGATAGACAGACTGAAGGAAAATGGCACCTAGAAGAAAATAATATAGTCTTCAATAGCAATAATAAATCTAAACAAAGTTTCTTACTAGAAAAAGAAGAACAAAATAATGATCAACAGATTCTTATCCAGTTTTCAAACACAAATAAACTAATGAACAAGTATTTATCAGCGATGCTTTTTTCGAATGGAAACAAATTGATGGAGAAAGCAAATGATGAAGGTAAAATCATTTTCCCTGCTATCAAGGTTGATACAATAGTCTTGTTTTTCGATTGGTGTCCAGATAAACAATCTACTTTTATTCCAAGTAACGCAAACAATAATAAGTTTACTTTTTCACCATTGAACACATTGATGGATGTGGTCTTTGATGAATTAAAGATGAAACTCAATGATAATAATATGAGCGGTAGATTACCCTTTTGGGATGAGAAGGAACTTCAATTTAAAAAAATGAAATAAAGTCATTAGGATATAAAGCTGATGATTTCAAAGGTCCGATTCCATGGCAGTGACAATTTCATTGTGCTCATATAATGACCTTTCCGATTAAGGAGATAATTTAGAATGACTATAAGAACTAGTTTTCGGTAAGCGGTGACTCCACCCACGAATAGCAAATGCTACAATTTCATTTTACTTGTAAGAAGCTACATTTTAATATATAATTTCTGCATCTGGCATTAGTAAATTTTTACACGCTCTGCATTCTTTACAACTTTACATTGTAATTAAAACAATCAATATTTAAAAATTATAAAATCATGCAAAACAAATTCAAATTATTGTTACTTACTTTTTGTCTAGCTTTTTTTAACGCATGGTCTGAAGCGCCTTATATGATTAATTATCAAGGTATCGCCCGAAGTGCAAGCGGTGTGGCAATCTCTAATCAAACGATTGCTATTCGTGCTTCTATTTTGCAATCAGGTATCGGCGGAACTATACTTTATAGTGAAGTTCGAAATCTTACAACTGATGCAGAAGGTCTGTTTAATTTTAAAATTAATGGCCCAGGCGCCACAAGTGTTACCGGCATCTTTTCTTCTATCAATTGGAGTAATGGCGGTAAATATTTACAAATAGAATTGGATGCCAATGGAGGTAGCAACTTTATTAATATGGGTACACAACAATTAGTTTCAGTACCCTATGCTCAGTTAGCCAACAAGGCAGATGGCTTGACACCTTACGGACAAATGTCTATTGGTGCTGTTGCAGGCGATGTGATTCAATTTGATGGCACCAATTGGAAAGCCGCTACGCCAATAGATGGTGTAGCGTTACCATTCTTAGCAACAGACCCTAACTTGGTATCTTTCGCCATTAGCAATACAAGTGCCTTAGGCGGTACGGCTATTACTGGAACAACCACAACCAATCATGCAAACGCCACTGGCATAAAAGGTGAGGCTACCGCATCGAGTTTATCAGGTACTGGCGTACTAGGTAAAGGCAATAGTGTAAACTCAATTGGTGTGCATGGAAAAAACACATTAGGAATAGCAATCAAAGGAAGCACAGCTACAACAAGTTCATCTATTCCTGCAGTATTGGGTGAGTGCACTGGCACAACTGGTATTGGTATAGAAGGAAACTCTCAAGGCGCTACAGGCATTGGTGTATATGGCGAATCTGCTAGTGGCGTTGGTGTAAAAGGGTATAGTAATAATATAGGTAGTGTAGCTGTTTACGGAAGTTCGTTAGCCGGAACAGGTGTTCAGGCCTATAGCTTTACAGGTAATGCGCTTGAAGTAATTGGCAATGTGAAAATAAGCGGAGGTACAGTAAGCCCAACCAGTGGCGCCATCCTTACAAGTGATGCACAAGGTAATGCAGTTTGGGATCCCAATACAAAAGTGGCTTTCCGCGGACATAATGTTAGCCAAACTTCAACTAGTGGAACGCCTAATCATGAATTTAGCGAAAACGTATTTAAGAAGGTAGAATTTTTTAGTGAAGAGCATGATCTTCATGGAGATTTTTCACCAACAGGCGCGAATGCGGCGAGTGCTAATTCAAGTACGTTTTTGGCTCCTGTTCATGGTATTTATCATTTCGATGCGGCTGTGTCTGTCGAAACAAATAATTTATTCGACTATATTAGTTTTACAATTCGACTAGTAAGAAAAAGGGGCTCAAGTACAAGTGTAATCGCCGAGTCCTTAATTTCTGGCGCATCAAATATTGGTTCAACCGTTCATATTTCAACTGATAGATCGGTTTTGGTAGGTGATAGAATATGGGTGGAGTACAAACAAACAAATTATTCTTTACTCTCCTCAGATTTAAAGGTAGAAGAGCGCGGCAATTTCTTCACAGGACATTTAGTGTATCAACAATAAATAAATTCATCTTCATAATTTTTGGGGCGGCACACACGCTTTCCGTTCCAATAATTTTATGTCAACAAGTTTGTTGCTAAAAATGCGAAATTAAACCAAACATAAAATTGATTTTCACTTCAATCGTTGCCGCAACAGCCCTAACCAAATCAACCTAAACA
>DAOOQH010000269.1:0-3760 GCA_035388625.1 Chitinophagaceae bacterium
TATTAAACCTCTTCCGAACTTACTCATGAATGTAATAATTTCTGGTGTTACATTTCTTGCTGCTGTTAAAAAATCACCTTCATTTTCTCGATCTTCATCATCAACAACAATTACCAATTTCCCAAGTTTAATATCTTCTATAGCGCTATCAATAGTATTTAACATGCCGCAAAGTTAAGTAAAAATAGTGGAGATGAATTCGAAATTATCTATGGTTTATCCTCTTTTCAGTTGCTTATAAAAAATGAAACTAAAAAATAACCTAATCTAATTTCTAGCAAGAACATGTGTGATAATAGAAGAAGCCGTTCCGCCAATACTTTGTATTAAACCAATTTTCACATCCTTCTTAATTTGATTTTGATCAGCTTGATGAGTTAATTGTAAATAGGCTTCAACCGTTTGATACACACCCGAAGCGCCTATTGGATGACCTCTAGCTTTTAATCCTCCAAATGTAGAGATTGGAATTTTGCCATCTAAAGCAATTTCACCTTCTACTGCCAATTTCCATCCCTCACCTTTATTAGCAAATCCCATTGCTTCCAGAGATAAGACTGCAATAATAGAATAGGCATCATGTAATTCAAAAAAATCGACATCCTTAGCTGAAATACCTGCCATTGCATAGGCTTTTTCGCCCGAACGTTTTATACCTTCAGCATCTAAAGGATGAGGTCGATTTGCAATACCAACATATTCGGATGCGGCTGCTGAAGCAATTATTTTAATATGTGGTTTCGATTTATCTTTTGGAGGAAATTTTGATAGAACAACAGCTGCACTTCCATCACAAATAGGTGAAGCATCATAAATACGAAGACAGTCGACAATAAATTTTGCATTCAGATAATCATCAATAGTAATTACTTTGTGAAATAATGCATGCTCATTTTTATTGGCATTGTCATGTGCATTCACGCCAAACATTCCGAATAAATCTGACGAAAGTTTATAGTGATCAATATATTGTCGCATCAAACCGGCATTTAGTGTAACAAACGACTCACCCTTGCCTCCTTCAATTTCCCAATCAGATGCAGTTGCGATAGATTGTGTTACAAACTCCTTGTCACTATGATTCATTTTTTCTAAACCACAAACTACCACTTGATCACATAAGCCACTCATGATAGACATAAATCCATTTCGCAATGAGGCTCCACCCGAACCACAAGCGGCCTCTAAGGTAACAGCCTCCACTCCATTGAGCCCAGCTTCACTTGCAACAATTGGAGCCAGTTGCTGTTGGTGAGAAATCATTCCCGATAACATATTTCCCACATAAACTGCATCCACTTTATCGATATCAGCATCCTGCATAGCCAATTTAATTGCCTTCGCTCCCATTTCACGAAGAGTAAGTGGAGATGTTTTTTCTACCTTTAACTGGCCGACACCAATTATATACACACCAGGCTTTTCGAAATGATTCATAGATATTATTTTTCGTTATTAATTAAAATTTTCCCCGATGATGATTAGCTATTCAAAGCCTCTCACAAATATATAAAATTAATAATTGAAATATTAATGCATTTTTTTTAAATGATTATTATTTAATTCAGATCTCAATTGAATTACAACTACAAAATTGGTCTTCTAAATTGTATTGAGAATCGCTATTCATTTTCGTTTATAAACTCTACTTTTGTTTCAAATTATAATTTGATGAGCATTCACAAAGAGAATAAAGAGTTTAAAAAAATTACTACCCATGCCCTTTTAGCAATGAAGCAAAGAGGAGAAAAAATTTCAATGCTCACGGCTTATGATTTTTCGATGGCAACGATTTTAGATGATGCAGGAATTGATATTTTGTTGGTTGGTGATAGTGCAAGCAACGTAATGGCAGGGCATGAAACCACATTACCCATTACACTCGATCAAATGATTTATCATGCAGCATCTGTAATTCGCGCAGTTAAACGAAGTTTAGTTGTGGTGGATTTGCCTTTCGGTTCATATCAAGGCAATTCAAAAGAAGCGCTAAATAGTGCGATAAGAATAATGAAAGAAGCAGGTGCTCATTCAATAAAACTTGAGGGCGGAGAAGAAGTAATCGACTCTGTTAAACGAATCATTTCGGCAGGGGTTCCGGTGATGGGCCATTTAGGATTAACTCCTCAAAGTATATATAAATTTGGCACCTATACAGTTCGTGCAAAAGAAGAAGCCGAGGCAGAAGCTCTTGTTAAAAATGCTAAACTTTTAGAAGCTGAAGGATGCTTTGCTATTGTGTTAGAGAAAATACCAGCAGCTTTAGGACAGCGTGTAGCTGAAGAAATTAAAATTCCAATTATTGGAATTGGTGCCGGTGGCGGAGTCGATGGCCAAGTTTTAGTAATGCATGATATGCTTGGAATCAATAAAGAATTTAGTCCGAGATTTTTACGTCGATATTTAAATCTATATGATGAAATTGTTGATGCAACTAAAAAATATATTGCAGATGTAAAAAGTAGAGATTTTCCTAATGAAAATGAACAATATTAATTGTTGATCTATATCCTCCGTATTCATACTACCAACCTAAACCCGAACAAAATTAGTTTTACCGCAAAATAAAATTGCAAATCAAATAATAACTTTATTAATCAGGATAGGCGCCTGCCAAAACAATATTATTACTCTTAATTTTTATTGAATCTTGCCAATTTGCTTGATTGTATAGATAGGTATCTACTGTACCTGTAATCATTACAGTTTTCTCACCTTTTTCATTATTTTGATAAGGCATAACACCTAAAAAAGTAAAGACTGGATTTCCACTTTGATTGATACCTTTTACATTTTTAAAGGACTTATACACCACTCCATTTTTAATCCAAGTAATAATAAAGGCTGATTTATTAAGGCGAGGAGTTAAAGAGGAGATTGTTGAAGCTGCGGTTTGATAAATAAAATTAGCCGACGGCGTATTAAAAAATGAAAAATCTACCTTTTGTTTGTATGTTGATGAGCAACTTGGATTTGATGCGTTGAGCGTCACTATGTATTTTCCACCGGAAGAATAAGTATGATTTGTGCTAATGCCATTACCGGTTGTGCTGTCACCAAAATCCCAAGCATAATTAAACCCTATTGGACTTGCATCAACACTTATTGCATTTTGTAAGGTATCTTTAATCAAAACAAATTGCGACCTACAAGTTGAAAATGAATCCGTATTAATCGTATTGGTCAGACTATCATTCATTGCACCCGCAATTTTAACTACAAGTTGAACATTCTTTGCGCCCCCAGTAGGAAACACATAGGAAGGTGATTTTTGTGTAGATGTTGCACCATCACCGAAGCTCCAAAAATACGTTGCACCAATATTATTTTCTGTTGGTATAAATGTAAATTGCTCAACGTTAGTTGTAGTTATTACTGAATCAAGTGAATATGAATTAAATGTCCCCCCACCCTTTAATAAATCTGCCAAGGTTCCAGCTAATCCATTCGTTTGAGAAATATCAAAATCCTTTACTTCAAACGATAGATAAGGTTCACAGTTTGTACAATCATCCTTTGCAAAATAACTTCTTATGGTTAACAAACTTTGACTATCCTTGTAAAACCCTGTATACATATACATTCTGTTTACACCAGCTTGATAATCGATTGAATCATTCCCTATACTACCAATAAATTTAAATATCGGTGAGTTTGAAACAGGAACAGGAAGTTCTTTCTTCTTACAAGCTGTAAAAGAAAGAATGATGAATAAGATGAAAATATAGTATTTCATGATAATTAGTTTCTTTTAAAATTA
>DAOOQH010000270.1:0-3751 GCA_035388625.1 Chitinophagaceae bacterium
AAAATCGGCGCAGGATCTGAGACCTAATGTTTTAGAAATGTCTAAAAAAATAAGACATCGAGGTCCTGATTGGTCGGGGATTTATAGTCATGATAAAGTTATTTTTGCACATGAAAGATTGGCTATTGTTGATCCTCAATCTGGAGGGCAACCATTATATAGTAAAGATAAAAGTCTGGTACTTGCTGTAAATGGTGAAATATATAATCATCAAGAGCTAAAAAAGGACTTACCTGATTATGAGTTTTTAACACATTCAGATTGTGAGGTTATTTTAGCTTTATATCAAAAAAAGGGTATTGAATTTATTGAAGATTTAAATGGAATTTTTGCATTTGCTTTATATGATGAAACCAATGATACTTACTTAATTGCTCGAGATCATATGGGTATTATTCCACTCTATATGGGTTGGGATATCAATGACCGTTTTTATATCGCTTCGGAACTAAAAGCGCTTGAAGGAACTTGTAATCGTATTCAAGAATTTTTACCCGGTCATTTTTTATATAGTAAAGATGGTCAAACTTTACAAAAGTGGTATACGCGTGATTGGATGAATTATGATGCAGTAAAAGATAATGTTTCTGATATTCCTACCTTACGAAAAGGTTTAGAAGAGGCAGTGCATCGTCAGCTAATGTCGGATGTGCCATATGGCGTATTACTTTCAGGAGGCTTAGATTCATCTGTTATCTCAGCCATTACAAAAAAATATGCGGCAAATAGAATTGAAAGTAATGATACTCAACAAGCTTGGTATCCGCAATTACATTCATTTGCTGTTGGTTTGATAGGCTCTCCAGATTTAGCGGCTGCAAAAAAGGTTGCTGATCATATTGGGTCAGTTCATCACGAAATTAATTTCACTGTGCAAGAAGGTTTAGATGCTATTCGAGATGTTATTTATCATTTAGAAACTTACGATGTAACAACTGTGAGGGCATCAACACCAATGTATTTGTTGGCGCGCGTTATAAAGTCGATGGGTATTAAAATGGTGCTTTCAGGTGAAGGCGCAGATGAAATTTTTGGAGGTTATTTATATTTTCATAAGGCACCAAATCCAATGGCTTTTCACGAAGAAACAGTTCGTAAACTCAGTAAGCTACATTTGTATGATTGTCTTCGTGCAAATAAATCATTAGCCGCTTGGGGAATTGAAGGTCGGGTTCCTTTTCTTGATAAAGAATTCATGGATATTGCCATGCGTTTAAACCCAAAAGATAAAATGGCAGGTGAAGGCAAAATGGAGAAGTGGATATTACGTAAAGCATTTGAAGATTATTTACCAGAAAGTATTGTTTGGCGTCAGAAAGAACAATTTTCTGATGGGGTTGGATATAGCTGGATTGATAGTTTAAAAGCTGAAGCAGAGCGGGTTGTGTCAGATGATCAATTGAAAAATGCGCAACAAGTTTTTCCTATCCAACCTCCAAAATCAAAGGAAGAATATCGCTATCGAACAATTTTTAGTGAATTATTTCCTTCTAACGCTGCAGCACTTTGTGTGCCATCAGTGCCTTCGGTTGCTTGCAGTACACCTGAGGCTTTGGCATGGGACGCTTCATTTCAAAATACAAATGATCCATCGGGGAGGGCAGTAAAAAGTGTTCATAAGGATGCTTATTAATTTGTAATGAACATATTGAAACGCGATCGTTAATTGAAATTTATTTGGATTAAGATGAATTCATAGATAATAATTTATCAGGTCATTTATAGTAAATCAAATTGAATCTGATAAGTTATTTACTTCGTTCGACTTTAGTGATTTTGAAATTCTTTTTATTCAATTTTTCACGATGTCTAGTAAATATTTCAATTATTGATGGTTTTGTAAGATTCGTTTTTTATTTGATTTATCCGATATACAATAATATTTATCCAAAATTTTATAGTGTTTAGTCTCAAAATTCTGAAAAAATGAATTTTTCTACTTAAAAATTTAACACTATATTTACCTCTATAATTTAAAAATTGCTATTATGAAGAAAATTTTCTATTCGATCATTTTAATTTTTATTGCCATTCCATCCATATTTGGACAAACAATTACCTTTAGTCCAACGGTAACTGGAACTGGATTTTTGCCTTCAAATAATTCATCTGGGGGGATTTCATTTTTAATTGAAAATACAAATCCATATCCAGCGGTTATGACTAGTTTAAGTTATTGGAATGCAACTGCAACCACCAAGGACTGGGCCTTATGGTACGCTCCTACAACTGTTGGAATGCCAGCAACATTTCCGCTTACAGTTGCAGCAGGCTGGAATCCAATTGCTTCGGTTAGTGGAGTAGCTATGGGTGCAGGGGTTCTAACCACTTGTTTTCCTATTTTAGCATTTACAATTCCAGCTTCAACAACCTATCGATTTTACTTGACTTCTACTACAGTACCTTATACCGGCGTTAGTGCAATAGGTGGTTCTTCTGGAGTAAGTCCAACAACCTTCTCAAATTCGGGTGTGAACTTCATGGTTGCAGAGGCACAATTTGCAGGTCAGAATGTGGGCTGGGGTGGAGGTAATTTTTCACCGCGTGCCTTCCTTGGTTCAGTCACACTAAATTTATTAAGTTCTCCTTGTGTTGGGCAACCAACAGCAGGCGTTGCATCCGCTTTGCCAAATAATCCTTGTCCAGGTACAAATATAACCCTTGCATTAGCTGGCACCACAGCCGCAAGTGGATTAGCCTTTCAATGGCAACGATCTTCAACTGGTTCTGCTCCTTGGTTAACTATTCCTGGTGCCACAACAAGTCCCTATTTATATATGCCTCCTCCAGGAAGTACAACTTTTTATCGTTGTATTGTTGTGTGCACAGCTTCTGGTTTAAATGATACATCAAATGTTACTGCACCTGTTGCAGTACAAACATGGACTCCAACTTCCCCCTGTTACTGTAATGGGTTAGCCACATCTACTGCTGGAAATGATATAGGTCAATTTGTTCTAGGAACCTATTCAAACCCGCTAGTAACCCCCACACCGAAAACTTCAAACCCAACAGCAACAGGTGGTATCACCAATAATATGAGTCTTACTCCAAATCCAACTTTAATACAAGGATTGACTTATCCTCTAAATATTTATCAAATTACCTCCACTGCAAACAATACAAATTGTTGGGCAAAGGTTTGGATAGATTATAATCATAATGCCAATTTTACAGATCCTGGAGAAGAAGTATTTAGTGGTAGTTCAGATGCAACTAATTTATTTGATGCATCTGGTAGTTTTACGGTACCACCAACTTCATTGCCTGGCTGTACACGAATGCGCGTGAAATTATTTACTGGAGGAACAGCAACAACTACAACTCCTTGTAATAATATAGCAACTGGTGAAGTTGAAGATTATTTGGTTTGTATTAATCCTGCTGGGCCTCATGATCCAACTATTAGTGCTATCACTGCCCCAACTTTTAATACTTGTCCCGATTCAAGTGAAACCTTATCTGCAACAGTTTGTAATTATGGATCGACTGCTGTCAATCTTGCTATTAATCCCTACTATATAACCTATACAGTAGACGGGCCAACTGGACCAGTTACCTATATGGATACATTAAATACAGGCATTTTGCCAGCTTTTGGAGGTAGTTGTTTGACATCGACGGTGAGTCCAGTGAACATGTTTATGGGAGGTAATTATGCGATAAATGCTGTAGTAAGTTGTCCAACCATTTCGATTAATAATTTTTTAGGCAATGATTCATTGGCCAATGCAATTAATATGTTTAACTA
>DAOOQH010000271.1:0-3748 GCA_035388625.1 Chitinophagaceae bacterium
AAAGAGCAAGTTGATGTATTGCCACTTGCATCTGTTACCCTAAATGTATTAGTTGTTGTTCCAATCGGAAAAGTTGATCCACTTGGCAAGCCCGCAATTTGTGTAGTTATTGAACCAAGGCAATTATCGTTACCAGTTGGTGTTGGATAAGTTAATACAGCTGAACAATTTCCTGGATCTGTGGCTATTGCCAAACTTGTAATACAAGAAATGGAAGGCATTTGAGTATCAACTACCGTAACAGTAAATGAACATGTTGCTATATTACCACTTGCATCAGTTACTCTAAATGTATTGATAGTACTGCCAACTGGAAAGTAAGCTCCACTAGGCAACCCTGCTATTTGTGTGGTTATTGAACCCGAACAATTATCACTACCTATAGGTTCAGTATAGGTAACAACAGCTGAACAAGTACCTAGGGTATTACTTACCGAAATATTTGATGGACAAGTTATCTGTGGTAACTCAGTATCATTTACCGTTACAGAAAAATTGCAAGTTGTTTCATTGCCTGCTAAATTATTTTTGGCAAGCAACCAAGTGTTTGGCACTGAACATCCATTTTCTCCTTTTACTCGCGTAAAAGGCACTGATGTAACAACTGTATTTACACCGCCATAATCTTGTCCCACATCTGTATAGCCTGTGTTGGCATACACAAATTCATATTGCCCAGGTAGTTTAGCACAATTACAAGATATATGGCCTGAATAATAGTAGTAGGAGAATGAACCGCATGCTCCAATAACACAATTACCAGTTCCGTATAACGATTCACATGCTTTTAATGCAATGGTTTGATTATTATCGCCTTCATTGTATGAAAAAGTACCGCCAGCACCATTTGAAAATACACCAGCAGAACCACCATCACGTGCGCGAATTGAGACATTTGTTGTACCCACTGGAAAAGCTGAGCCACTTGCTAGGCCTGATATTACCGTTGTTTTTGCTACTGAGCAATTATCAGTTGCACTACTTGTATAATTGACTATAGCACTACATTGCCCTGGGTCTTGACTTCCTACCACATTTATACAATTTGAAAATACAGGACTAATATTATCTATTGGTGTAAATGTTACTACATCGTTTGTTAGAGAAAAAACATTTCGATTTCTGCTAAAAACTGTCATTGCATTTAAACCACTTGCATCTTCAATACCTTGTGTGTGCAATCCTCCATCATTAGTACAACTTGAAGAATGAATTGAAATAACATTATTTGTTTCGTATAACTTAATTTGAAAACTTACCAAATTAACTCCACTATTTGGATGATGTGGGACATCTGTAAATGTAATTAACATACGCCTATTTGGAGCAGAACCTGTAGTTAAATATTTAATTGTTCCTCCAAGTGAGGGATTAAGATCTTCCCAATATCCTGCAATCAGATTGCTTGGAGAGGATGCATCTGGCAATAACTGCCCCGAACAACAACCGCTGACTGCAGATGTAAACGTAACAAAGCCATTTGATGATATATACAAATTCGTATAAGAGTTTCCATAAAATTGAAATGTGAAGCCTATAGGAATAGCCGCACTAATTTCATCATCCAATAAAGCAATTGTGGTGCCACCAGATTCTATATTGGCACCTGTTGCAAAACCCGATAAAGCATACTGACAAGTTGAATTAGTTTGAGCAAATAGTACATTGAAAGAACAAAGAATTACAACAAAAAAACAAAGTAATTTTCTCATTGCCGAGTTGTATTGTTGACTGTAAAAATTGCTTGCTAGTTGATGAGCATTTTTAGTCAATGTGTAAAGGAGTGTTGACTTCAAATTATTTGCTGACAAACTTGTTTTGTGCTCAAATAATTTAGAAGTCATAATGTTTTGTGACTGTAAATTGTAATTCATTTTTTAGAGGGGTTTATTAAAGTAATAAGACATTTTAAATTTTTGAGTTCATTATAGGTCGATCGGCAGGTAATAAACTAGGCTCTGTAATACGACAAGTCGGTCTGCTAAAACATGGCATAGTTAATTTTGTAGCAGCGTTATATCTGCACCGATGAAACCAGCCCTGTATTAGTTAGAAAAGGGAACAATATCAAATAGCAATTGCTGCGATCATGATGGGAAAGGAATTAAAAAGAAGGCGAACAATATCAAGCCATGTAGTAAACTTTTTTTCATATTTTGAATTATTAGGTTTATTTTAAATTGCTTATTTTTTTTTCATACTTATCCTTTTAAAAATGAATTTTCCAAATTGTATCTTTTCGATTCATGCTGATCAGTAAAAAAGAAGTCTTCGAAAATAGAATCATTGAAACAACTAATAGGTATGCGCTTTTTAGATAGTAGCGCAGAACTTAAATTATTGTCTCTGAAAAAAGGGTAAGAAGTAGTTCTCATAGAAAGGAGTTTAATTGTTTGATTTTTAGGGAGATACGAATGTACAAAGTCAATCTCAAACTTTATAGTTTTTTGTCAAAGCAAATATTAATCTACTCTTAGGGCTCCTATTTCGCCTAACGAAAATATTAGTATTTACAAAAACGCTGACAAGATTGATTCTAGCCCACCTTGTTGCCATCCAGCGTAAGGCGGGATTAGCTATCTTACAATGAATGTCTGGATTTACAACTCGTATGGCTCGGGCCTCGCCAACAAATATATTCTTATAAACAAAAAACGATGACAAGACTGATTCTTGTCATCGTTTTTGCTATATAGCGTAAGGTGGTATAAGCTATCCTCACGATAAATGTCTGGATTAGCGATCCTGACGATGAATGTCTGGATTAGCGACTCGTACGGCTCGTGCCTCGCCTACGATCTGCAAGCTATCCAGACGATGAATGTCTGGATTAGCGACTCGTACGGCTCGTGCCTTGCCTACGATCTGCTAATTCGGGGTGTGTTGATATAAAATACGATTTGGCGTATTCACACCTACATTATTAATAATAAGCGCTCTATCATTATCTGTATTATTATATCGAAGCTTACCATCCATATTCAAATCTTCAACACGATACACTGGCGATAAAGTTGCATTTGGCGTTCCAGCACCAACCGCATTCAATATCTTATCTTTATCATTACTCAATCCATTATATTTCACATTTTTATTATTATTAGCATCTGCAGACCATAATACATTGGCAGCACCTACTAATTTACGCGGTGTATTGGCAATGAGTGGATTCGTATAAACTGATGTAGAGGTAAAGTCAACTGTGCTAATCGAACATCCATTAAATAATATTGAACTCGTTGACATAACACCTAAGTGATTACGATGCTTAACACTAACAAAATAATTGCCGTTGTAAGTGGTTGCAAACTTCACTGGTGACACCCCATCTAAATGGCTTACAATGTCGCCATCTCGTTGTACCAAAGCTCGTTTGTTCGCAATAATTATTGAAGGGTTTGAAGCATCTCGCAATTCAAGAAATACCCAATCTACAATTGCATCTGAACCAGTTACAGAAGTTATGGATGTGGAGATGGATTCTCCACCAGCTTCTCCAATTGGAGTCTGATTAAATGGCGAACTTGAATAAGGTTCATTCGTTGGTATTAAACCATATTGACGCAAGCTATCTGACATGAGTCCTAAATTGGCATCATACGGACCAGCCAATAAAACTTTTGAATTCAAGAACACACCCGGTGTAATGGTAAGCGCTAACGTAGATACACTATCGCAGCCAGAGGCATTTAGAAACGTCTCACTATAATTGCCACTTACAGTATAAGTTGTATTATTCACTGGCCAA
>DAOOQH010000272.1:0-3730 GCA_035388625.1 Chitinophagaceae bacterium
GAGGAACAACGAATACCAATGGTATATTCACGAATCTACTTCCAGGTTCATACACGGTCATTGTTACAGATGTAAATGGTTGCACGGGTAGTGCTTCAACAATCATAGGTAATAGTTTTACAACCTCATTAATCGCTTCACCGATTTGTATTCATAGTTCGGGAAGCACAATACTTAGTGTTGGTACTTCATATTCATTTCCTGTAAACTATAATTTTATATCACCTGCAGGCATTACAATAGGAAGTGGATCCTCAAGTTCAGTAAATGCAAGTTCGGTTGGGACCTATAGTGTGGTTGTTACTGACGCTGCGGGTTGCACTGCATTATCGACAGTTCAGGTGAATTCTTTACCTGAGTTTACTACAAATATTTCAACATGTATTCAACCTGGAAATTTTACTGTTACTATTAATACTACGAGTCCAATTGCTGATTTAGCAACAAACCCTTATCAGATTGATGGAGGTGCGCCACAATCATCAAATATTTTTAATTTTGTCAGTGCGGGTACACATACAGTTAGTGTTACGAATAGCAATGGATGTATTGCTACCTCTATTATTACAACACCTCCGATTTTGGTAAGTTGTTGTAATCCTAATTTGTTATCAACTGCAGGTGCAATGTATTTTAACAATACAAGTTCGTCAGCTGTTTCGGGTTTTGTGTCTAGTTTTATTCTTTCAACAAATGCAAATATTACTATAGATGGGGTATTTACAGTTGATAATAATTTTACATTTTTTCAATGTCCAAATATATTTCTAGGACCCGATGCGCAGATTGTTATGACCAATGGAAAAACATTGTCGATTGAAAATTCAAAATTACGAGCGGCATGTAATTTAATGTGGAAAGGGATATTGGCCACCAATGGATCGCAAACTGTAAAAATATCGAAGAGTTCACTTTTACGAGATATGAGTCAAGGTGTTGAAATGAATGGAATTACACTAGGCAATGCGCCCATTTTAGAATGCAGTGGCACAACCTTTCAAGATAATTTATATAGTTTAGTTTTTACAAATACACCAAATGTTTATGTTGGTAAAGTACATACAAATGTATTTGAATCAACCTCAGCATTTTTACCACCTTACACTAGAATGAAAAGAGCCATTAGTATATTTAATTGCCAAGATATTGAAATTGGGGGCTTAGTACCAGATTTAACAGGGTTAGGAAATACTTTTAGAAATTTAGAGAATGGTATTTTTATTTCAGGGAATAAAAATTCGTTTGTATTGGTTTCCAATATTCGATTATATAATAATACTTTTAGTAAAATCACAGGAGGTGCAGCAGTGAATGGTCAACATACACTTCTAAATAATCTTTATTCTAATGAATTGGGATGTGCGATTTATGCTAAAAATTATAGTTCAAAATTAGTAAAAGCCAATATCACCCTTACAATAGATAATGCAACAGCGAATTTGCTACCACATATATCAAGTTGTACCAAAGGGGTTGTGACATCAAATGTAAATGTGAATATTGCAAATACAGTAGTTAAAAATACCGGCGCAGGTTTCATGAACACATTAATTGAGACAAAGAAATTTCAAATACATCATAACGTGTTAGAAAATGTAATCAGCGGTATGGAGTTCGTCGGTAATAATGCCTATGCTTGTGCTGTTTATAAAAATTCAATTACTTTGCCTTCAACCTTACCTCCAGCATTAGGAACAACAAATAATTTCTTTACACCGATAGCTATCGGATTAACAAGACTAAGCCCGACTTATATGGCCAATTTTGATTTTTTAAATAATACCATTCTGATCCCTTGTGAAGGAGGAATTGGAATTAACTTAAGAAATACGGGTCGATTGGTTCGTGTAATTGAAAATTTAATTCAATACACATGTACAAATACGGCTGGAGTTTCATTTACAGGAACGCCTTATTTTTATGGTATTCAACTTAGTAATGCCAATCAAAGTTCAGTGAAATTGAATACTATTTCAGGGAATGCAATCTCTCTAAACTATTATGGTGATCATTCAGGAATTAAGATGAATAAGAGTCCAAAATTATTATTGCATTGTAATCAAATTTCAAATACTAAATATGGATTTCAAACCATAGGAGATTGTTCAACAGGTCCAACCGAAGTGATAGGAAACCAATTTAAAAATCATCGTTATGGCATGCTATTCCGTCATCTTGGACAGGAAGGTAGTTTAGGGAACCCAATTGGTTTGCCAGCTACAAGTGGGAGTAGTGGCTATGATCCGAATAATACATTTGCAGGTAGTGGTTATAATAGCGGTAATAGGTTATTTAAATTATCAGTTTGTGGCTTATCTTTTTCTGAAAAGTACTATACATCACCCTTGACTTTGTCTAGTAGTCAAAGTGGAGGAAATAATCCCGGTTGCAGATATCTTATTATTTCAAGTGGATCACCTTCAACTACTTTAAATTGTAATACAGTACTACCTTCTATTCAACCACCAATAGAAAATCAACATCTTGAAGATATTGTCAATGGTTCAGTTTCTTATGCTGAATTTGATCAGGGTGCTTCATGGTTAGATCGTCAATATGTTTACGAAGAGTTACGTCTGAATAGTTCAATCATTTCAAATAATAACACATTGAATTTGTTTTTTCAAAATGCAGTCAATAATATACCAGAGAAAATTTGTTTGGCAAATGATGCTATTCAAGAACTTGCCCAACAAGAAAATCTCGATCCCTTAGTTACGGAGGAAAATTTATTGAAAGCAAGAAATAGAAATGGAAAAATTATAGGGAAGGAAGAACAAATTATAAATGAAAAAATCATCAATGAAATTTATTTGAAAGTATTCGAATTAGGGATAGAATCTTTACAACAAAGTGAAGATGATATTATTTCTGAACTAGCATATGCTTGTCCTTTCGAATATGGTAACGCTGTGTTTAAGGCACGCACAATCTATACCTTCTATCATCCGGGTGTCCAATTTGATGAAATGATGATATGTGGAAATGGCATGCAAAATAAGGGAGGAAATTTATTTAGTTCAGAAGATGCATACTTGAATAATTTGAATGAATCAAATTCTAAGTTTGAAATAAATAACCATGAAATTAACATTAGTCCGAATCCTGCAAATGAACAAATCACATTAGATTATAATTTGAAAGAGAATCAAAACGGAGTTTTAGTATTTTATGATATGTTTGGAAGAGAGAGAAAAGTAATATATTTGAATAGTAAAGTTCAATCCCTTCAGGTTAATTTAAATGAATTAGAAAAAGGTGTATTTACATATACATATTTAATTGATAGAAATAAAGTTAGTAACGGTAAACTTGTAATAAACTAATAAGATGAAAAATATCCTCACAATACTATTAATCAGTTCTTGTTTTTTTACAAGCCAATCACAAAGCCTTCGTGATAAGGTATGGGTACAAGGCGGTGGAGTAAGTTTTACAACAACCTTTAATGGATCAACTATTACAAATGCCTTTTTAGATACTGTTTATAGCCCATATTTTGTAAGAGGGCATTCAAATATTTGCAATGAAAATGGAGATCTTATTTTGATTTCAGATGGCTATAACATTTATAATTCACAAACAACCTTGATTGAAAATGGAGATACCATTGTGCCAAATGAAATTTATTTGAAGGAGCTTGGATGGAGTGGTTACGCTCAAACATCAATATTTCTTCCTTTCCCAAACAATCAGTATTATTTAATAACACCTACAGCGAGTGATCATG
>DAOOQH010000273.1:0-3669 GCA_035388625.1 Chitinophagaceae bacterium
AATCAAAGGCTCTCGAATTTCAGGATATAAAAATCAAAGTGTAAGTCAGATGTTAGGTTCAATGTATCAGAACATTGATATCTATTCAAATAATATTCCCATTTTTAATTTAGATTTTATTAGCCCCATTGCAAATGATGCACCCTTCTTTTATAAATATCAATTAATTGATACACAAAGTTTTAATGGAAAGACTTGTTATCAAGTTGCCTTTACACCAAAACGTAGTGGCGAACATACTTTTAATGGCGACATGTGGATTCACGATACTGATTATGCAGTACAAAAAGTAAATATGATTATCACCAAAGATCAAAATATTAATTGGGTAAATAAGGTAACTATGATGCAAGAATTTACCTGCTTTGAAGATACCCTTTGGTTTTTAACGAAGGATAAATTTTATGTCGATTTTTTACCCCCACATGGCGATAAAGTGGCTGGATTTTTAGGTCGTAAAACCACAACCTATAAAAATATTGTTGTGAATGATGCAAGTATTGAAGATATTATTAACGATAAAAAAAATAAAGCTGAACTCGTTCTAAACAAAGATGCATTAAATAGAAATGAGGACTATTGGAATCAAGTTAGGCATGATTCATTATCGAAAAATGAAAAGGCCATTTACCATATGATTGATACCATTCAGGCTTTGCCAATTTACAAAAAGTACTATTCAATTGCTTATCTTTTAGCGACAGGTATCAAAGAAGTTGGCCCTTTAGAAATTGGTTCGGTATACAATTTATATAGCCGCAACACCATTGAAGGCGCTCGTTTTCGTTTCAATTTAGGAACAACACCGAAACTATTTAAAGATATTTATTTACGAGCTTATCTTGCGTACGGTCAAAAAGATGAAAGATTTAAATACTTTGGAAGTGCTTTATGGTTGCTGAAAAGAAAACCACGAATGTTTATTTATGCCGAGTATAAACATGATCTCGACAATACTTTAAATCAATATGATGAAGCAGGATCTATTGATAATATTTTTAGTGCTATTGGACGCAAATCGAATATACCATGGAAACTTGCTTTTGTTGATAAACAAAGAATTGAATTTGCCAATTATCATTTTAATGGTTTTAGCTATTTAATTTCAATGGAAAGAAAAAAATTTACACCTTATGCTCCATTGCCATCTACGGGAATTTTTTATAGTAGTGATAGTAGCATTACCAATTCCGTAATCAATAATGAATTAGGTGTTGAGCTTCGATTTGCATTTCGCGAACAGTTTGTTGAAGGCAATTATTATGTAACTAGCTTAGGAACTAAATACCCTCGTGTAAAAGCTTATATTGGAAATGGATTTAAAAACATTTTAGGTGGTAATTATAATTTTACCAAATTAAGAATCACTGTTTCAGATCATCAAAAAATAAATCATCTGGGTTCATTATACTATAATTTATTTGCCGGCAAAGTGTTTGGCACTCTACCTTATTCACTTTTAGAAATTCATCCAGGTAACGAGTTTTATTATTATAATTCACACGCATTTAATATGATGTACCGATATGAATATATCAGCGATGCTTATGTTGGTGCCATTACTGAACATACCATGGGAAGTTTATTTTTTAAATATATTCCGTATTTAAAGAAAATGAAACTCCGCACATTTTGGAATGCGAAGGGTGTATATGGTAGCTTATCCGCAGCTAATCAAAAACTTAATTTAAATCAAGGATATAATTTTCAAACTCTTAGTAAAAGTCCCTATTTAGAGGTTGGTACAGGTGTTGAAAATATATTTAAAGTATTAAGAGTTGACTTTGTATGGCGCTTACTTCCATATAGAAATATCATTGATTCGCCAACCAGAAGATTTGGCATTTTTGGAAGTTTTAAATTCGCATTTTAATTCATTTAAATTTGAAGAATCCCTCAATTTATATAATATGATGAAACCATTTGATTTTACTAAACAATATATTTTAGAAGATAATATTGTTCAACTTCGACCACTTGAAATCGAGGACATAAAAAATTTAATCGATTTTGCAATTCATGAACCTCACCTTTGGAAATACTCTTTGGTGACAGCAAATAGTAAAGAAAATATGATCAATTATATTCACTCTGCCATTCACGCACGTAATGAAAATAAAGAATATCCTTATATTGTTTTTGATAAAAGAACAAATGAGTATGCAGGTTGCACAAGATTTTATGATATGCAACTTACAAATCGATCAACTCAACTAGGATATACTTGGTACGGCACAAAATTTCAAGGCAGTGGACTAAATAAACATTGTAAATATTTAATGCTTCAATTTGCATTTGATCAAATAGGTTTTGACCGAGTTGAATTCAGAGCCGACAATATGAATGAACGTAGTATTCGTGCTATGAAATCAATTGGCTGCACCGAAGAAGGTATCATACGAAGTAGTAGTTTAAGATCTGACGGTACAAGAAGAGATAGTATTCTTTTGAGTATATTAAAAAATGAATGGACCGAAAATTTAGGCGAACAACTCAAATCCAAATTAACTAACTGAACGCAAATAGTTAAGGCTTCTCTCCCTTAAAAGCAACAATTGCCAGTTTAGTATTATCGGGCGAAATAGCAATTCGATAAAATTGATCAATTCCAAATTTTTTCA
This sequence comes from Chitinophagaceae bacterium, assembly GCA_035388625.1. GTDB lineage: Bacteria > Bacteroidota > Bacteroidia > Chitinophagales > Chitinophagaceae > OLB11. The sequence continues at coordinate 2,622 of DAOOQH010000273.1, forward strand.
AATCAACTAATTCATCCCATGTTGAATTGGGATGCCTAAATGGATTTTTCTTATAATACAATATGCCTTTGTGCCCCATTAATATACTTCCGTCTTGCATAAAACAATAATCTTCTTCACCAGGTAATGTTTCAGTGAGTATAGGATTTTCAACAGGTTCTTTCTTTTTATTCTTTAAATTTTCAGCGGCAACAAATCTGAATTTATAATGCAATGAATCCGTTTTGTCGATATAAACAATTTTATTCTTTGCTCTTAAATATGAAAAAGTTCGTCCAATATTATTTGCTAAAGTATCTATTCGACCCGTTACAATATTATGTCGAACAAAATAAAAAGGCTCGGGTAATTCGAATGATAAAAACTCAATACCACTTAACCATTCATAATAACCAATTGTTTTTAATTCGGGCATAACCACCTTGGGCTTCTTCCCTTTTAAATTATAAATGTATAAATGTTGAGTTGTTTTATCACGTTCAACACTTACACATGAAATACCATTCATATCAGGCGAATAACGTGGCGAGTATTCAGGCTCGCGTGTTTTAGTAAGTCGCTTATTTTTTTTCTTCTTTAAATCATACTGATAAATTTCAGTATTAGCGCTATCTATAGAACTCACATAATAAATATATTTTTCATCTGGAGTAAAATAAGGTTGATTATTATAACCGATTTTTTTTGAGATGATTTTAGGTGATGAAAAACTATATCCTTTTACACTTCTATTCATGTCAATAAGATAGACCACTGTTTCGGGCAATTGCGCCGATGCATAAAATGATGAAAAACTAAAGAGAAATAAAAATACTCTAATCATAATTTAAATTTAAACAATCGACTAAAATTAGAAATAAAAATTGAAATCCAAATGAGAATCTTTGACCTTGAAACTAATGATACAAATCAACAAAACGAAAACTTTCGCCATCAAACAATCCTTTATCGCTCAGCTTCAATTGAGGTATTACCAATAAAGCCATAAATGAAAGTGTCATAAAAGGTGCAGATAGTTTACTTCCAAGTTCTTTCGCCTTTTGATCTG
>DAOOQH010000274.1:0-3636 GCA_035388625.1 Chitinophagaceae bacterium
AGAAATTTTGAGATTTAGCCATTTCTATTTTAGTCTAGGAATTAGAGGAATTACCTCTTACAACACTCATTTTTTAATGATCTTGGTTCGAACAAAAGACACACATCTTTGAACTTATCATATTTCATTTGTACATTTATACTGATCAATGAATAAAAAATGGATAAACTATTATACAACCGATTTTTGTTAGTAAAGGATAATTTTTATAACGACCCTAAAAGAGTTATTGAAGCTGCTAGAAATGCAGAATACTATCAACCAGAACACGTTACAGGTTACAGAAGTACAACTGTTTATCATGAAAAAGGTGTAAAATCTAAATTGGAAAAAATATTAGGAATTAAAATTACAAGATGGGATATTGACCCATTAGAAGAGAATGGTGTTTTTTATCAAGGATTTTCGCAAGGAAAAAGAAAAGAAATACCAGGTGTTCATTCTGATGAACCTTATAATGATATTACTGTATTGATTTATTTGACACCAGGACTTCCACTTGATTGTGGTACCTCATTATGGATGCATAAGCTGACTGGTCTTACAGATCCTGCAACACCACAAGATGCAAGAAGATTGAAAATGAAGTTTTCGGCATTGAAAGAACTTTTAGTAAACGATACAAAAGATAGAAGTAAATGGGCTGAGATTGATCGAGTAGGTAATAGATTTAACCGAATGGTTGCTTACCCTTCAGGTGCATTACATTCAGCAACCAATCATTTTGGAAGCGATATTAATAATGGTCGACTTTACCAAACCTTTCGAATTGGTGTTGATTGGAGCTCTCTCAAAATGAATCAAGATTGAAAAACTTGGCGCAACAAATCATTATATACATAAGGATTAGAAGATTTTGTTTTGATCATTTCAGCCAAGTATGATAATTTTTGTTTGTCCTCAATTTTCAGCGCATAGGTAAGCAAAGAAATTTCTTCAAAGCCATATAATTCTTGTTCGAGCTGAGGCGTTTTAATTTGTGCTTTGCGACAAAAATCTTTTTGACAAAATTCAATGGCTTGTTTTCGATCACCCTTAAATTCAGTTTTTATCATTTTCGTTACTTTAGGCGCAAGGTCTAATAATGATATCGGAATAGGACCTTTCAAAAGCAATCTCATATTGCTATCTGTAAATTGAACAAGGGTTTTAGCACTTGACCGGTATCCTAGTTTAGTTTTTATTTTGATGGATTCTTTTTCTGCTAATGCATGCAAATCTGAATCAACTGGCCTGAAACCATATTTATAATAAAACCAAAAGGCACCAGATTTTATTCCATCAGGATTACCACGTCCAAACATGTAATTTTCAATTTCAAAATAATCGATTGAAAATACTTGTTTAAAAACACGTAATAATTGACATAAAATATAACCCGACTCGCCACCTCTAAAAGCATCAAAAATATTAATTCCAAACATTGAAAACCTACCGAATATCCAAGCTCCACCATAACTTACAGGAAATCCATTTTTAAATAGAGTAAATGAAAAATACGATTTCATGGGTAATTGTCGATTGGCTTTCTCTCCATAAATGGCAACAGAAATTCCTCGCTCAAGTTCATATATACGAAGAGAGGTTTCGTCCATATAGCTAGCTGGGTCAATTTCTCTCATTGTAAGTAGATATGATTTTTTTATCACATCCACTAATTCTCTTCTTGATTTTTCGTTGAGTACAAGAGGGTTTGGTAATTCTTTTTGAAAGAGCGCTTCATGATCAAATTTCTTCAAGATTTCTTTTTGATAATATATTTCCTTAATAGGAATTCGGTTATATATTCTTGAAAACTTTTTGTCTTTGCCTTCAATTTCTGACCACACTTTAAGTAAATCCCAGAAGTAATCTTTTATTTGAGGTTTGTATTCTAAAGTTCTAAATTGTTTAAGAAGAAAATCGAAACGAGATGATTTTGCAATACCAAGCGCATCTAATAATTCCTCATTGCTATAATAACCATTGGTTTCATCTCGCTCAAGTGAAGGTAGTGTTATGCTAAATAGTTGATTCAAATCTAAACTCGATTCTTCAAACGATTCAATTGAGATTGTACATTCTTTAAATTGATTAATCCATTCTGAAAAATCATGTGAGAAACGCGTGATTGTTTTAGTAAAAGGAAATCCACTATTGATCAATTTAGATTTCAGTTTATGATTACCTCTAAAAAAAGAAGTAATACGTTTAAATTCTTTCTCTGTTAGTAATTTGATTTGATTATTCTGTGGATGTGAACTTAAGAATAAAAGGAGATCATGATAAATCTGGATTTCTTTTTCATTCGTCCAAATTTTTGTCGATAATAATTTAAGCAGAATTATTTTTTTATCGATGAATTCTTCTTCAAAGTTAAATGCAATTTTAGACAGTTGGTTTAATGAAGATAAAAAAGAGGTATTCATAATTGTAAAGATATAAAAGCAATTTGTAAGATGATAATTTCAAATAAAGGCAATATGCTAATTGCCAATTTGCATTATTAATTTGTTATGAATTTTAAGGCAATCATCTATAATTCAATTGATAATCTTATGGTCATTTAGCGAGAACATTTTGGTAATAATGCCAATCTAGTTTTGTGGCTAAATAAAAAAAAATATTATGAAATCAAAATGGATCCATTTTTTATCGAGCTTAGTCTTGTTAACTATTTGTGCGCACAATCAAGTGAACGCGCAAATTAGTATCATTCAAGATTATAAGAATTATCATTCAGCACCTATTGGAACTTTCCAAGGAATCAATTATCGAGAAGCTGGTTTTTCAGCACTTTATCCAATTGAAGGAACCAATGGGAAAGAGTTTTGGACTTGTTCAGACAGAGGTGTAAATATTGATGCTGCCAATGCCAATCCATCAGCATGCCGCCCGACCTATGATAAGATTTATTCTTTTCCTAATTATGTTCCTAAAATACATCGTATCAGATTAAATGGCGACTCTATTCAAATACTTCGTACCATCACTATGAAAAGACCTGATGGAACTGGAGCTTCTGGTATCATAAATCCTACAGGATATGGTTCAACTGCTGCTGAATTAGCGTCAACAGATACCGTTATGAATTGTGCTAATTTTTTAAGCAAAACAGTATCTAAAGACACATTCGGTATTGATGCTGAAGGTCTTGTTGTAGATAAGGATGGTAATTTTTGGATCTGTGAAGAAGGTGGTCCAAGCATTTGGAAGTTGAATAAAAATGGTGTTGTTATCAACCGATTTACACCTTATGCGAATTTACCTGAAGCACAATCAATTGATATCTTAATTGATACTGCTTTTAAATACAGAAAAAATAATAGAGGTTTTGAAGGAATTGCCATTACGCCAAACGGGAAAATTTATGCAATGATTCAAAGTCCATTATTATACCCAACGAAATCAATTGGTGAAGCAACTCGAATTCATAGAATCATTGAAATTGATCCACTAACGAATGCAACCAATATGTTCGTTTATTTAAACGATGGAATTATTGGGGCTTCTGGTCCAAATCAAATTCGTTTAAGAGATTGGAAAATTGGTGATATGTATGCTATCAATAATAATGAATTTTTAGTGTTAGAAGCGGCACTTCGCGGAAAATCAAATTACCAACGTATGTATAAAATTGATATTAGCAATGCAACA
>DAOOQH010000275.1:0-3626 GCA_035388625.1 Chitinophagaceae bacterium
GTAAATGTAACTGTAAAGGTTGCAGAATTACCAGATGGAATCGGACTTGCAGGCGACAAAGCACTGACGGCAAATGTCGAATTATTGCTTGTGATGCCCGATACATTCAAATCGATAGTACCTGTATTTTGAATAGTATAGGTTCTAACAAAATTATTACCAACTAATACATTTTCGAAATTGGTATGATCGGTTAATGCAGGCGTTACGTCTCCATCTAGTATATTAACCCCATTACCTTGCAAATTAATTTCGGCACCTATAATACCTTCATCAACTTGCCCATCACAATCATCATCTAATCCATTACACACTTCAGCTGTAGGAAAAACTTCTCCATTACATGGGCCCCATGAACTATTGGTTTGACAAGTTTGTGTACCCGCATGACATACACCAACACCGGCAGTACCAGACGGACCAGAATAACATGATCTTGTGATTCCGGGATAAATTAGGTTACTATTATCGTTACAATCACCCGGTCCATTCACAGGAGCTATATGCCATCCGACACCTGGACTTGTGCATGAAACTTGTGTGGCAATATAATAACCATCATTGTCAACATCCAAGTACCAAGCAACTTCACTACAAGCAGAGCCACTTATTTCAAAATTATAAACACTCTCATTACAATCATCATTATTGATGATTATTGTTGATGTTTGAGAGCCTGCTGTGGTTGGAGAAAAAGTAATTGAAAATGAAGCTGAACCACCTGCCGCTATCGGACTTGCTGGTGACAATGCACTTACGGTAAATAAACCATTACTACTTGTAATACTTGAGACACTTAAATTTACAGTCCCAGTGTTTTGAATCGTAAATGTTTTACTTATAGAACCTCCTACATTGGCATTGCCAAATTGAGTGTTGTCCGTAACCGAAGGTGTATTATCACCATCCGAAATATCAGTGCTATTGCCCTGCAAATTAATCTCAGCATTCGTGATGGAAGTAACTGTTGCTGGCGAAGTCAAGTAGGGAGTAAATCCGAAATCATTCAATGAATGTATTACACCACCTTGAGGAAGAGTTTCCTTACGTAATGCTACTCCAGTTCCACCTGGATTAGTAACATAAGTTGGACCTGTGGATGAGCCCCAGTAATTATTTGTTAGATTATATAAATTAAGATCATCTTGCACACCACATGCACAACCCGTTCCCCCTGTACCAGTTTGTAAAATATGGGTAACCCCAAAACTTCCAGGGCTTAAATTATAAATATTATTGTTATTGATATTTTTCGTGTCTAGTGAATTTTGCCAACCAGCGATACCAGCCGCTATCCCATTAAAAGAGTTTGAAATATCATTATTAGTAATTGAAATGCCTGATATATTATTTGGGTAGAGGGTAATAGCTCCAATATGTAAAGTTTGTCCTGTATTGGCATTTGTTATTTTATTATTGTTGACATTGGCTCCATTTTGATAGGCACCTGGGTTTGCAACACCAAGTTGAATACCTGCATCTACTGTTTTATCTATTCGATTCCCTGAAATGACGACCCCATAAAATCCCTGACATAATATGCCAGCCCACTTTGTATTAATTATTCTGTTGTTTTGAATGGTGAAAGTATTTGGATTGCTCAACCACATGGCCGACACAGCCGCCGGAGTAAGACAATTGCCATTCCCATTATAAAAACCAATATTTTCAAAATAATTACCTGTAATCTGCCAACCTGTTCTGCTATAATCCTCCAAGCCATCTGTTTTAATTCCATGCCCCCTTGTATTCGAAATATAATTATTTTTAATAGTTACACTTTGAGTAGGTAAATGATTGCAACAGTTTGAATTCCAAAATGCATTTACACGAACACTATCTATTTTCAAACCCTGAACAGTTATATTACTACCTGCATGAAAATCGAAACCATAACCAACTAGTCTGGCTGACGAACCACAACAATCGCCACTTTCGGAGGTAAGCGTAATATTACTTTTAAAATTTAAATGCAAATACAACCCCATATCCTGAACTACACCAAACAAACTACAATTACTTGAAGTAAATTCATTCGGGTTTCTATATTCACCATCAGTGATATATACATAGTCGCCAGAAACAGCTGCATCAATTGCAGACTGAATGGTTGTATACGTTGTTGGGGCTGTTGCAACAGGGATCGAATTAATTGTAACTGAAGCAGGACGCGTAGCGCCTTGATTGTTGACCCAACGAGCAACCGCAAAAGAATTAAGGCTCAATATTAAACAGATGAATAATGTAAATAATTTTTTCATAGTTGATTTTTGTATGCTTGATATAATTTTTATTCCATGATCTTTATCTTCAAAAAACATAGAATCATCTAAATAATTACTTTTTCTATTAGACAGAGTAATTGGGTTGTTTGTGCTCAGATCATTAAGTCCTTTGAGCATTCTGTGAATTTGTAGAATCTGTTTCATACTTGATTTTATTTTAGGAAGTGTAGGTTATAAATTAAAAATAGTTTTTGATTTAAATTGGTTTGACGAAAATTTGATATTCTAATTTGCTAACAACTAGGTTCTTTTCATTTTGACTTACTCCATCATACATAGAATCAACAAAACTGATTTAAAAAAAGATACAAGTTTGCGAATTCAAGAATGCCTAAAGACTGAAACTTTCGTGATGTCAGAATTAGTTTAAATGATTAATTAAAATGAGCAATCCCTAACAGCGTAGAGTTTGTATTGATGATCAAGTATCTGAATAAGTGGTATGATGATATTTTCATAGAGGGGGATTTAGTTGATTTGTTATAATTGGTGAAACGAATATACAATGCCAATACCGAATTTTGCAATTTTTTGTTAAAAATGATATTAATTTCTATTCTTCTGCAGCATTGTCTAGGCTTTGGATACCCTGCGGGGAGAAAAGCAATAAATAAAAAAACGAGCCTCAAAGAAGCTCGTTTTTAGTTTGGTATTTATAAAGCACTAATTCGGTGTATGCTGACTTATTATTGAATTTGGTGTATTTACTCCAACTGTCATTAATATCAATGCTCGATCATTATCCGTATTATTAAACCTTACTTTGCCATCCATATTACCATCTTCAGCACGATATACATTATGCAAAGTTGCATTCAAAAATGCTGGTCCACCAAGACTTGTTAGCACCATATCCTTATCACTATTCAATCCATTATACTTCACATTTTTATTGTAATTATTATCTGCAGGCCATAAGGTGTATATTGCACCTACTTGTTTGCGCGGTGCGTTACTGATCATTGGATTGGTATATACATTTCCAATGGTAAAATCTTGTATTGCAACAGGACAGTCCGATAATAAAAGCGGATTCTCCGACATCACACCCAAGTGGTTACGATGCTTCACACTGACAAAATAATTACCTGCTAATGTATTCTTAAAGAATACAGGTGACAAACCATCAACAGCACTTACAATATCACCATCACGTTGTATCAAAGCTCGCTTATTGGCTACTATCGTAGCAGGGTTTAAGGCACTGCGTAATTCAAGCAGCACCCAATCTACAATAGCATTATTACCAGCTAACGATAATACAGATGAAGAAACTGTTTCACCACCCGGTTCGCTAATAGGTGCTCTACTAAATGGTGCTGCAGAGTAAGGTTCAATGCT
>DAOOQH010000276.1:0-3614 GCA_035388625.1 Chitinophagaceae bacterium
GCCATCATTGCCAATGAGTATACAGTTCAAAATGTAGCTCGCGTTGCAGAAGCCACTGCATGTTGGTTATTAAGTAAACACGAATCGCCTTCTATAGTAATAGGTTATGATTGTAGGTTTGGTGGTGCCATGTTCACTGAAACTGCCATTAAGATATTTTGTGCTCATAAAATAAAAGTACTAACTCCTCGCAGTTTTGTAAGTACACCCATGATATCATTTGGGGTTTTAACCTATAAGGCAAGTCAAGGTGTGGTAATAACCGCTAGCCATAACCCTCCAAGTTATAATGGATACAAATTAAAAGGGGCACATGGAGGGCCTACACCACCAGATCAAATTGCTGAGGTTGAACTTTTAATTCCGAATCATGAAGTTGAAATAAAAGGTAGTTTAGAAGAGTATGAACAAGCTGGCTTATTGCAATATGTTGATCTTGAAAAAGAATATGAAGATTATATTCATACTAAATTCGACATTGCTACCTTAAACAAATCGCCATTTAAAATGGCGTATGATTCCATGTATGGTGCTGGTCAAAATGTACTCAAACATTTATTTCCGCAAGCTGTATTTCTTCATTGTGAAGTTAATCCATCCTTTAATAATATTGCGCCAGAACCATTACACAAAAATTTGCTAGAACTTTCAGAGACTATAAAATCTACACCTGAACTTAAATTTGGACTAGCGAATGATGGCGATGCTGATCGAATTGCTTTATATGATGAGGATGGAAAGTATATTGATTCGCACCATATTATTTTATTACTGATTCATTATCTATTCAAGTACAAAAATCTAACAGGTAAGGTAGCCATTGCGGCTTCAACAACATTAAGAGTGAATAAGCTTTGCGCTATTTATGGTTTGCCATGTGAAGTTACACCCATTGGATTTAAGTATATTAGTCAAATCATGATGAATGAGGATGTATTGGTTGGTGGTGAAGAAAGTGGTGGCATTAGCGTCAAAGGGCATATCCCTGAACGTGATGGTATTTATGATGGGCTGGTTATTTATGAATTTATGAATTCAACTGGCAAGTCATTAAAAGAACTATGTCGTGAAATTTATGATATCGTAGGAGAGTTTTATTATGAGCGTGCCGATTTACATCTGCATGAAAGTGAAAAACAAAGAGTAATCGCATTATGTAGTGAAGGGATTAGTTCGTTTGGAAAGTTTGAAGTAGTTGATACAAATTTAATTGATGGTTTCAAATACGAATTGCCGAATGATTGTTGGACCATGATAAGAGCTTCTGGTACCGAACCCTTATTACGTATTTATGCAGAAGGCAATACACCTGAAGAAGTTTTGGAAATACTTTCGCATGTACGAGCTACATTAAAGGTATAAGGTTTTTAATTTAATACCGCGAGTCCAACATATTAAGTTGGGCTTCTTATGGTAAGAGTAAGCGAATTCTTTGATTAAACAATTTGTTGAAACTTTTACTATGTTAGGACTATTCTGACAAACCAAAACATATCACCATAAATTCTAATCTTTGAATCTCACACGTTGGAATATTTTGATATCGATTTAGATTTATTATATCAACCAAAAAAAGAAGGAGCCATCTATTTAGACAACTCCTTCTTTTTATTTTATATGATTGAGATTAATCGCTTTTTCTAACCTTCTCAACAAAGGATAGTTTGTTATTCTCAAGAATTTGAACAGTATAAAGTCCGCTTGCTAATTCATTTAAACTAACAGTTAAATTGTTCATTCCGCTATTTGATTTTGCAATGACTTGTTTAACGGTTCGGCCACTCATATCTAAAACTTTAACTACTATATTAGCAGATTTCGCAGTATACAAATCAATATTCAAGATATCAGTGCTTGGATTTGGATAAATTGAAACTGTATTCCCATCAGATAACCATACTAAATCAACAATTTGCGATTCGTATGAAGTGGTTCCATTTAAATCAACTTGTTGCAATCTATAATAGTTATGTCCAATTGAAGGATTTAAGTTTTCTGAGCTATAATTTAAACTCGTGCTACTATTTCCGCCTATTGCTTTTGAGTTTACTTTATTTAATAATTTAAAATTCGTTCCATCAGTGCTATGCTCTAAATTAAAATAAGCATTGTTTTGTTCACTACTTGTTGTCCATTGAAGTACATCTTTTGCATTTGCTTTAAAGCCTGTGAAACTTGTTACAGTTGCAGGAAGAGGTACACCTGTGCAAGCATGGAAGTAGAAGCCTCCGAAACCAACTACAGGGAAATTAACCTCCCATCTTGCAGCAGCAGCATTCCATACAGCCGTAACTGAATGAACGGTAGTATTGGCACCAGGCGCTCCTGGTAATGTTGTTTGAGGAACTTGTGAAATACACAATGTAGCTGTTGATCCATTTATAGGAGCAGTTGGCACTGGTATTTGAGGATAAGTACCTGCGTTAGCATTGTAATCGTTAAAATCATCTTGCGTTAAATACAAGGTTAAATTAGCAGGACCGGCACTTGCATTTATTGTATAATATCTTGCAAAATAAGGTTGTGCATTATAAACTGGAACAGTTGGCGTCACAATTGCACAAGCATTCACGTTTCCTAAAATATTTCCGCCACTTGCATCTTGAACTGTTGCAATAAGCTTACAAGTTAGGTCATAGTATGAAACAGTTGTTCCGTCTAATTGATTTTGTGCGTGACATCCAGAACCAGCTACAGAAGTAGCATTACCAGCTGTTGTGTTTGAGATATCACCTGTTGCTGAAATTGTAAGATTTAATGTATGACTACTATCGCAACCTGCTGCATTTAAATAAGTAGCAATATAAGTTCCACTAGCAGTATACACTTGTCCATTTACTGACCATGTATATTCACTACATGCTGTTGCATTAGTTGGGTTATTAACACTTGGTTCATTGATCACTAAATTCAAAGTATATGAACTGTCGCAACCTAAAGCATTTAAATAAGTTGAAGTATAGGTACCTGAAGCAATATAGGTATTACCATCAACAGCCCACGTATAAGCACTACAAGATGATGCATTAGTTGGTGGGTTAATTGAACTATTATTAATAGTAAGATTTAGAATCACCGTACTATCACAATTTGCTGCATTTAAAAATGTTGCAGTATAGGTGCCAGAACTTGTATAGCTTAGTGAATTTGCTGACCATGTATACGAGTTACAAGCAGTTGCACTTGTTGGTGTATTTACGGATGCATTATTAATAGTTAAAGTCATTGTTACTATACTATCACATGCGTTAACAGAAAGCAATGTTGCAGTATACACACCCGAATTAGTATAGGTTGTAGAATTAGCTGTCCAAGTATACGTATCACAACTAGTTACTGAAATTGCTGTTGTAATTGGAGCTGTTGGTGCAGTGATAGTTACCACATTAGTTCCTGTACAACCTTTATAATCAGTAGCTGTTATAGTATATGTTCCAGGGCCATAACTTGCTGCTACTGGCGCTCCATTAATTTGGTACGTTAATGTAGAAGTATATGCTGGAGGATATGAAACACCGCCTGCACCTATTGGGGTTAATGTAGTGGTTCCACCAAAACATGCAATTGGAGGGAAAGTTGCGTTTACTGTAATTGGTGGCGCTGCAACCATATTA
>DAOOQH010000277.1:0-2279 GCA_035388625.1 Chitinophagaceae bacterium
CCCTTTTTATTCAATTCAAGAATTTCATTTACGCGCTCAATACTTAATGGATAGAGCGTATTACTTTTTTCGTAACTAAACCACATCAAGTTTTTAAAAATATCTTTCTTTTGAAGAAATGCTATACCTGCCTTCATTTTAATTCGATCTGAATTTTCAGGAAATACTCTAAGGGCATCCATATACGTATCCAATTCGTAATTCAAACAACATTTCAATCTGCCGCATTGGCCAGAGAGTTTTGTTTGGTTGATGGATAAGTTTTGGTATCTCGCGGCGGTTGTACTCACTGATTTAAAATCATTCAACCAAGTGCTACAACAAAGCTCACGTCCACAGCTACCAATTCCACCTACTTTAGCAGCCTCTTGACGAATACCAATTTGCTTCATCTCAATTTTAACTTTAAAGTCACCTGCATATCGTCGAATAAGCTCTCTAAAATCAACACGATCTTCGGCCGTATAAAAGAAAGTCGCCTTTTTACCATCGGCTTGAATTTCAACTTCTGCAATTTTCATATCCAAATTCAGTTCACGCGCAATCACTCTGGCATGAATCATCATCTCTTTTTCATTCTTTTTTGATAACTCCATCTTTTCAATTTCAGATGAAGTTGATGGATGAAGTACGCGTTTTATTTCGTCACTTTTTTCGTTCACTCCTTTCTTTTTCATCTGAAGTTTAACTAATTCACCTGTTAAACTCACCACACCAACGTCAAAACCTCCAGTTCCTTCAACTGTTATAAAGTCACCCTTTTCAAATATGAGTGGATTTTGCGATTTGAAATATTCTTTTCGACTTCCATGATTAAATGTTACTTCAATAAACGGGAAAGGTTTTGAGAAATCAGAAACTGGCAATAGACTAAGCCAATCGTGCACGTTTAACCTATTACAACCTCCACTTTTACAAGACCCATGATCTTTACATCCCGTTGGCAAACCACCATTTTTTGTACTACCACAACTTCCACAACCCATATGCTATAATATCATTTAAATGTTAATAATTATGATGTTGACAATCACAAATTAATTTTTATGCTTGCAACATGAAATAAACCTTGAAAAAACTGACCGTTTAGACCAAATTCTTTCGAAGGACTATTTTTTGAATTCGTAAAGATAATGAATGAAATAGAATTTTGGTATTTGCATTGCGTTCAATTTCATAAATACTCTCATTGAGTATTTCATTCATTTCATAGATGGCAAAATCAGTTAACCCTTTGCTTATCAATACTTCTATCATTTTTTGTTCACTACTTAGGAGCACTAAATTGTCTGCACCAACATTCTTAAATCGAATTAAATGCTCAAGTAGTTGAATTACATATTCTAAAAATTTCTTCTGGGTTTCTTTATTTTTTTCAGCCATACTCATTACCCAGTCAACCAATTCAATGCCTTTATGGGCATAAATACAATTCAACCAATTTCTTAAGCTATTCACTAAATCATCCTCAACTAAGGTAGAGAGTTTGAGCGCGTAATTAAAATTACCTTCTGCAATGCGGGCAAACTGAATAGCAGCAGATTCTGCAACACCTCTTTTAACGAGTTCATCCTTTATTTCCACGTCTTTTAATCTAGTTAAAGGAAACAACTGTGTTCGTGATTGAATAGTTGGCAGAATACCCTCAACATTAGTTGTAACAAAAAACAATAATGTTTTTGCGGTTGGCTCTTCAATTAATTTGAGTAAGATATTACCTTCCTTTTCAAGATATTCAGGATACCACATAATCAGTATCTTATACTCACTTTCAAAACTTCGAAGTTGCAATTTCATAATAATATCCCTGCATTCAAGTGCTGAAATATTACCTTGTTTATCGGTACCTAAATGTTTGAGCAATTCAACATCATTACCATAAGGATGTTCAAGAACAAACTCTCTAAACTCACGAATAAAATCATTGCTAACAGGAGGTCTACTCGGATCTTTTTTAAAACAAGGAAAAGAGAAATGAACATCGGGGTGTTGCATCTTCGTATTCTTGGTGCATGGTGAACATTCGCCACATGAATCAGTTAAACTTCGATTTGAACACATAATATATTGAGCAGTTGCTAATGCCAATGGCAAACCACCACTACCCTCATTGCCAGCAATCATAAGCGCGTGCGGCAAATGATCATTGTTTACAAGGGTTATAATTTTGGATATTAATTCATGTTGACCAATAATATCTTTAAAGCGCATACTTGTCTTTTAATAATAATAGTTGATAATGATTTTATCCCAAAAGAAATTTTGATTATTCCTTTCTT
>DAOOQH010000277.1:2289-3599 GCA_035388625.1 Chitinophagaceae bacterium
GGTAACACTCATGAGTTCATGCATCGTTCTTTGCATTTTATCAATTGAGCCATCTAAAAAGATGGTATTCCCTTTACCATTCTCTGCAAAATGTTTAATAGATTCAGTCCACATTGAAAATAAAATAAATGAGGCATCAAGTTTGGCATCTTCCATTTCCTTTGCTGCAGAAGCCATACCCTTGGCTACTTCGGCACGAAATAATGCAACACCTTGACCTCTTAATTGAGCTGCCTGTTTTTCTGCTTCCGCTGAAATTTTAATAAAATTACCTTCAGCTTCAGCGGCTTTGGTTTTTGTAATTAATAAAGCTTGACCTTCATTTTCGGCAGCCGCTTTTAAATTATTACTACTCACTACACGTGCCATTGATTTCATAATTTCTTCATCAAATGAAATATCATTAATTTGAAGATCAATTAAATGATAACCCCAACTTTCGAGTTGTGTGTCGATTTGCTCTTTTACATGCAAAATAATTTCGCCTCTTAAACCCAATATTTCTGATTGTCGTTTGGTGGCAACAAATGCTCTGATTGAACCTTCAATAGTGCGTATAAGCGCTTGCATTAAACTTCTATCATCAACGAATTTAAAGGCAACATTTTTAATAGATTCTTCATCTTGATTTAAAACCGCATACAAAAGCATTGCTTTAAAATTCACATTTGCTTGATCTAAGGTGATTGCTTGAAATTGCAATTCAACAGATTTATTTTGTATAGATATTTTTCGAAAAATTAATTCTAGAAAAGGGATTTTAAATCGCAAGCCTGGACCAGATACACGACGGTATTTTCCAAACATGGTAACAACCGCGATGGTTCCTTGTTGAACAGTATAGATACCAGAAAACACAATAGCTAAAGCCAAAATGAGTAATATGATAAGTGGAGTGAATGCGCTCATAGATTTATATTTTTTTAAAAAGTAAAAGTAATTGTTTTCTTCATTGTCTTTTCAGAAAACTCATGCATGTGGATAATCTTTCACGTGTAAACACGAATATCGATGTCAATTATAAATGGTTATCCTTAGAGATACACCACTACAAAATTTTACGAATCAGAAATGTCGCAGCTAGATCTACTGCTAAAATTATTCTCACAGATAAATCCGATAGCACAGATCAATACAAATAATATACCGATTTGATTTTCATTTGTCCTCTTATTAAACTCTATCGGCATTAACCATTCTAAAATTTACTATCAGTTTAGACTACTTATAAATTAGAATTGGTCTTATCTGTGTATTCTGTGTATTCTAAGATACTTTACCTTCCAAAGAATGTGCATAATTTTTTTCAA
>DAOOQH010000278.1:0-3585 GCA_035388625.1 Chitinophagaceae bacterium
TGCCTCCACCTCTTGTTGGAATAGGATCTTTACCAAATGTTGTGGCAATGGCTCTTTCAGCGGCTTTGTAAGCAACTGAATTTGTAGGTGTTACCACTGGCTCGCCTCCATGATGTTCAGTAACTTTTACCGTTACACAATCTGGTGCAATTTTATTGAAATGAGCTGTAAATAATTCGGCAATTTTATGTGAGTTTTGATTTGGAACTAATCGCATCGAAATTTTTGCATTGGCTTTTGAAGGAAGTACTGTTTTAGCACCTTCGCCAATATATCCTCCCCAAATTCCATTTAATTCAAGGGTAGGGCGCACGCCTGTTCGTTCGAGGGTGGTATACCCTTTTTCGCCCCAATTATTTTTCACACCTAATTCGGTTTTGTATTCTTCTAAATCAAATGGGGCTTTGTTAAGCGCTACTCTTTCTTCATCAGTTAAATCTACTACATCACCATAAAAACCTTCAACCGTAATATGATTATTTTCATCATGCAAGCTTGCAATCATTTGACTTAATATTGTAATTGGATTGGCAACCGCGCCTCCATATACGCCACTATGTAAATCGCGATTTGGACCCACAACTTCTACTTCCATATAAGCCAATCCTCGAAGACCCGTTTCGATACTTGGGTGTTCCATACTTATCATTGAAGTGTCGCTTACCAAAACAATATCGGCTTTTAATCGATCGACATTATCTTCAAGAAATTTACCAAGGTTCGTGCTGCCTACCTCTTCTTCACCTTCTATAATATATTTTAAATTACAAGCAAGAGTGCCTGTTTTCGACATGATTTCGAGTGCTTTTACATGCATAAACATTTGGCCTTTATCGTCGCAAGCACCGCGAGCAAATATTTTCCCATCAACAATAACAGGTTCAAACGGACCGCTTGTCCAAAGCTCTAAGGGATCTGCAGGTTGTACATCATAATGCCCGTAGGTAAGCACTGTAGGTAATGAGGGGTCCACTATTTTTTGTCCAAATACAATTGGATGTCCTGCTGTTTCACAAATTTTAACTTCATCACAACCGGCTTCAATAAGTGATTGCTTTACAGCCTCAGCACATCTTGCGGTATCGGCATTATGGTTTGAATTGGCACTCACAGAAGGAATGCGAAGAAGTTCAAAAAGTTCATTTAAAAATCGGTCTTTATTTTCGTTTTGATAATCGCTCCAAGCTTGCATAATATTTTTGATTTTATTTTTAAGAATTGTAAATATAAATAAATTATCGTCACATCTTTGTGTGATTATGGCGCTTATTCTGAAAGCAAATCTGAATCATATTAATGAAATTATTGCCTTAGCAAAAGAAACATGGTATGCAACCTATTCCTCTCTGGTTCCCTTAGAGCAAATTGCTTTTATGCTCAACGAATTTTATAATGAAGAACTATTAGCCAAACAGTTGCATGATCCTAAACATCATTTTTTAGTGATGATTGAAGATGAAAGTTTGATTGGTTATTCGCATTGTATTGAAAAAGAAGATTCAGTAAAATTGAGTAAGCTGTATTTTTCTCCACATTTACAAGGCAAAGGATATGGAAAAATGCTGATGCAAGAGATTGAAAAGGAGGTAAAATTATTGGGTTATTCAACTATTGAACTTTGTGTAAATCGTGGTAATACGGCTCAATATTTTTATGAGAAGATGGGGTTTGTAATTACCGAAGAAGCAGATTTTCCAATTGGTGATTATTGGATGAATGATTATGTAATGAAGAAGACATTATCATAAATTCAGATCATTATAAACACTAGTTGCAATTTATTGCTTTTGTATTTTCTGAACCGATTGCCTACCTGTTATATTATCTTTTAGAACCAAATAATATAATCCACTTTGAATTTGGTTCATCGAAAGTATAATTTCTGATTGTGTCGATCCTACTTTTTGATTCATTATTATTTTCCCGAATAAATCAAATAAAGTTAAATCAAGATTTTCGTACTCATTGGCTAATGAAACATGAAGTTGATCGGCGCATGGTAGTGGATACACAATAAAAGCCAAGTTAGAATAAGCAGATAAATTCGATGGCGTACAACCATGATTAATTGTAAAAATAGCTCTAGTTGTGCTGTTTAAACTATCTAAAGGATTGTAAATGTCTAGTTGGGTTTTATGGGTACCCATATCAGCCATGAAAGCGAATTGATAGGTCATCAAAAAACTACAGTTAGTAATAACAGTCCCAGGTGTTGGGCAATTATAGATTGAAGTGGGCCAGCATACATCACAATCACAAATAAAGGCTTCCCATCCTGTTGGCATTGGACATAAATCTTTCCGTGTCCACGTGTAATCTTTTATAAGGCTGGTTGAGTTAATTAATTTGAAAAGAAACTCTTGATTTGCTTCGAATCCCGAATAGGTTCGATTTGTACTATCTATGGTGGTTGAAAAATAACCTTGGCCATTTAATTGAAGACAAGAAACTAGGAGAAAAAGGAAGAATATTTGAATCTTGAGTTTCATAATCATTAAAGGTAATACATACAGAGTATATTTTTTTCTATTTACATTTACGCCCTAAATATTTTTCTATGAAATTTACATATTTTGGTCATTCATGTTTTAGTATCGAAATCAATGGTGCTCATCTCTTATTCGATCCATTTATTTCAGGTAATGAACTAGCTGCATCAATATCTGTTGATGAAATAAAAGCAGATTATATTTTACTATCGCATGGACATGCCGATCATATTTTAGATTGTGAAGCCATTGCTTTACGAACCGGGGCTAAAGTGATTTGTAGTTATGAAATTCATGAATGGCTCAATGCAAAAGGCGTTTCAAACACACATCCTATGAATATTGGAGGAAAATGGACCTTTGATGATTTTACCTTAAAATGTGTGGTGGCACAACATAGTAATGTATTGCCAGATGGAACTTATGGCGGTAACCCTATGGGATTTATTGTTTATGCCAATAAAGAATCGTTTTATTATGGTGGCGACACAGGCTTGACAATGGATATGCAATTAATTCCAGCATGGGCTGATTTGAAATTCGCTATTTTACCGATTGGAGATAATTTTACAATGGGTGTCGAAGATGCAGTTACCGCAGCACAATTTGTAAAAGTAAAGCAAGTGATTGGGGTGCATTTTGATACGTTTGGCTATATTAAAATTGATCATGCCGAGACAAAGCAAGCATTTGAAAAAGCAGGTATTGAACTCATATTACCTAAAATTGGCGAAACATTGGATCTATAACAATCCATTATCTGCGAAGCTGAAGTATTGATTTCCTGCAACAATGATATGATCAAGTAGTTTGATATCTAATAAATTGCCGCCTTCCTTAATTTTTTCTGTCAATCGTTTATCAGGTTCACTTGGCGTTAAATTACCTGACGGATGATTATGCGCCATCACAATTTGAGTAACGCCAGTTAAACCTAATGCTTTTTTAAAAATAACACGTGCATCAACAATGGTCGAGGTAATACCTCCATTGCTAATGTTCTCAATACTGATAATTCGATTGCCCGCATTTAAGTAAATAACATAACATTCTTCCACAGATTTGTCGATAAAATGAGCGTGCAAATAATTAAATG
>DAOOQH010000279.1:0-3577 GCA_035388625.1 Chitinophagaceae bacterium
TAAGAGTATTCTAAACCACCATGTTTGCCAAAACGGTGGCTCAATCATAAACTCAAATTGAGCAGATGAATAAGTTTTATAACTCAATTTATTTATACTTCGAATATTTAAAATATAATGTCCACTATTTAAGTTAGTTAGTTGTATTGAATTGGTTGCATTTAAATTTTTCCATTCATGATCACTGCCATCCAATTTGTATTGATATTGTATGCCATCATCAAATCCAAAATAAATTGAGTTGCATTGAAATAAAAAGGAATTGAATTTTGTAGGCAATGTATAAATTTTGCCATCAAATTGTATTACATTATTTTCTAGTAATTTATTGATATCAACTGAATTGATTTCTATAGATGAAAAATAAGTGGCAGATGGTTTTATCTCTGATTCAACTTGTTCTTGGTTAATATCAATGATACTTCCAATTCCGAGTGCAAATAAGTGTTTTTTATGATAAAGGATATTATTGATCATGGGTGCATTTGAATTGCCTAAATGAAGTATAATTTTTTTACCTGTTATTTGATTAGCCTTGTCTGATAGTTTCAATAAATAGATGCCAGAAAAACTATTCAACCAAATATTATGTTCATCATCAAAGTTCATCTTTGCAATATTTGCATCTACTAAACCTTCGGCTTTACCAATGGTTCTTTTCCAAATTAATTTATTCTCAACTATTTGATATTCTTGTAATTCTACGCCATGAACAATAATCCAAAGCGAATTGCCATTTTGTGCTGTACTAAAGGTTTGCGACTTTATTTTGAGTTGGGAGGTAATGTCAATTAGGTTATTGTTAAACAAACTAAACAACCGTTCATGTCCAAGAGAAAATAAAATTTGGTTATTCTGAAATTGATGAATTGTATTAACAGGTAATCCTTTAGTTGAAGTTGAAATATCAAATGAATCAATCTTGTCCTCAGTAATTCTAAATAAAGTATTGATACCACCTGCATAGTAAATATCATTTAGCGCATCATAGTGTCCTTTAAGCAATTGACTAGAATTAAATGCTGGTTTATGATAAAGACTAAGTTGATTCTTTTTTAAATTATACAATCCGTGATTAGTGATTCTAACAATGAATTCATTTGGATTTTGTTTAGGAAAAAAATCACATCGTTCAATTCCATGTTTACAAGGATTAGATGAAGATGATATTGGAATTATTCTCTTTTTACCTTTTGAAAATGCGATAAACCCTTTTGGTGATAACGCAACAATCATTGTATCTGAGGAATATAAATTGAGGGTGTAATTTTTCTCTGCCGAATTGATCTCTTCTATCTCAATTTCATTGATTCCACTCTCTCTAAAAATGAGAACTCCATAAACAGATGTAACAACAATATTGCCATCACGATCTTCGATATAGCTAGGTTCAATGATTGATTTTGTAGAATAACGTTTTGACAGATTTTGAATGGTTAAATCATTTGATAACCATAACTGATTGTTTGGATCGGTAAACCAAATGCGATTTTTTGAATCTTTAAAAGCAGATTTTATAAACTTGAATTCTTTAAAATCATCTGGTAGAAAGGGGATCCAATTAGTTTTGTTCAATTTAAACACACCCTTATTGGTATTTATAATTGGTAAACTGCCTAAATTTGAAATTGAATTGACGCTTATCTCCTTTTCTAAATTTTGTTGTTGAATTAATTTTCCATTTTCGTAAAGTTGAATTTTATGATCGTTTTTAAAGTAAGCAATCAATGAATTCGGTAAGTATTCATGTAGCAAACTAGGATTTAAATTCGTAGAAAATATAAATGGGGATAATGTGCTGTCGTTTTGGAATTTCATGACACCCAAATTTGTTTGTAATAACTGAGTGCCATCGTGTAAACGTATTATTTTTTTGTATTGATATTGTTTACTAAGATTCGTTTGAATAGTTTTAAAATGGACGCCATCGAAATGCAATAGTGAGAATTGATTACAAAGTATGAAATCATTTTTTCGTCGCTCAAAAATTGAGTTCACAAGATAATCATGTATACCATCGGCATTACGAAACGCTTTGAATGATGAACCATCAAATCGAACGAGTCCACCATAAGCACTGATCCAATAAAAATTCGATGAGTCTTGATAGGTGTTATTATTTGAAGCTGATATGAGTCCGTTTGTATTATCGAACGACTTTACAATAAATTGTTGAGCTACACTTGACAATGAAGTGCAACAAATAATAAATATGATTAATAATTTATCCTTCACAGTCTATTTATCCAAAGCACAAAGTAAACAATAATGCTAATTTATTAATGTAAGTGTGGCCACTAAAACAAAAATGATTGCTGCAATCACAATAAGTAGAAAGACATCATTATTTTTAATTAACTCTTGTAGATATTTCATTTTTGGCTTTTCTTCCTATTATTTTATTGTACAATTAAATCAACCTTAGCAAAATAGTTTTTATTGTTTACGCCAAAATAGGCATCGGCATCGTCCTTAGTAGAAATATAAATTCGGTATTTACCTGGGGATCTAAATTCATCACATTCTTCATATGACATCCTCCTAAACTCTGGTAAATTATCACCACAACCCTGATCTTTTTGGTTGACGAATTCCTCAGTGCCATCAGCTTTTAATTTAAAAATACCCCATCTCATACTACCTTGATTTTTTATTTTATCAGTGCTTTCGAAAAACAATTGTACGCATTCTCCAACTTTAATTGTTGAAACAATATCGATAGGTTTCCAATTGTCATCGATACTTTTGCAGGTCCAAATTTTAAAGTGATTTCTGTTATAAGGGAAGGATGAATTGTCTTGACTCAATTTGTTTTCCTGTTGTGTCACATTAATTTTTCGGGTTGCAAAAACCGTTGCTGGATGATCAGCATCCACCAGCGACAAGGTGATTTCACCGGCAGGGAAATAAGAATCTGTTGTTAGCACTTGATTTTTTTTCAATGCATTCCAACCCCAAGTATGTAACTCAATTTGATTTCCTCTATCCATCATTGTTACAAGTAGTTGTAATTTGTTTTTAACAACGATTTTTGTAAAATCACTGATCGGAATTTGAATATACATTCGAAGCGCATGCTCATTTATTGGAACGTTGAATAGTTGCAATTCCTTGCCTGGCTTATTTAGCAAAGTGCCTTCAGCCGTGCGAGTACTTACAAATTCATGAAGTTTAATTGTGCAAGACTGAGCTTTTGGGCTATCTCTCGTAGATGCTAAAAAAATAAATAAAAGAAGTAATAATTTGTAAGTATTCATAAATTTTGGTCTAGTTTTATTGTATGATAATTTTTAATGTTCTAGTTGAATTTCTATCAACAACTGACATGAGATAGGTTCCTGGTTTTTGATTTAGTTGAATAAAAGTCTTTGATTGCGAAATGAATTGTTTGTGAACAATATTCCCCTTCATATCTTGTATCATAAGGCTCGCGTTCACTATATTTTC
This sequence comes from Chitinophagaceae bacterium, assembly GCA_035388625.1. Lineage (GTDB taxonomy): Bacteria > Bacteroidota > Bacteroidia > Chitinophagales > Chitinophagaceae > OLB11. The sequence goes on from DAOOQH010000279.1 coordinate 3,448, forward strand.
ATCGTTCATACTCAAAATAAAACTACCTTGACTTGGATTAGGGTAAGCGATTAAATCACCCGTAGTTGTTTCACGAGTTAATACAACCACATTTGAGTATTGCGTCTTCCCATCAATATCTACTTGTTGC
>DAOOQH010000280.1:0-3516 GCA_035388625.1 Chitinophagaceae bacterium
ACATCTTTATCATCAAAATAGTCCTTCACATCTTTGAACAGTTTATGTTCAATTTTGCCAGTATCTTTATGTACAACCATTAATTTGCTTTCGTCTCTGTTTTTTGCAGGATATTGTGCAATTAAGTTTAATGGTAAATCGTACACGTATGATGATAACTTCATGCTAAATGTTTTTTTGAGTGTGCGAAAATAGACAAAATATAGCAAAACGAAACATTTTAATCTAAAAAGCCCATAGTATCATAGTTTGAGGGACCAAAAAATCAGTATTTTTATGATTTAACCGTGTTTTCTCTCCTGAAACTTATTTTTTTTGAATGATAATATCAAAAATTAGAAGACGCAATGCTATCGGCTAAAGACAAATCTTGTGCTCTTCGCAACTTAATGAAAACTGATTAAAACTATTTCCCTTTTTTATTCATTTCTGCCACGGTTTCAAGCGCTTTGTAAAATTCATCACCAAATCTTCTAATTAGTGGTTCTTTTAAAAATTCATAAACCTTGACTCCTAGTTTCTTACCGAACGAACAAGCTGGAGCACAAAGTAATTGTCGAGGTTCATAATTCAATACCTTATAATTTGTGGTTTTCGTTTCACGTATTGGATAAAGATGACAAGAAATTGGTTTTTTAAAATCAGTTTTCCCTTCTAGATATGCTTTTTCAATTAAACACTTTACAATACCAGCTCCATCTGTATATCCATAAACACAAATACCACCATTAACAGCAGGCGTAACATAACCAAAATCTTCATCAGTTGTATGTGTACCAACACGTTGAATTTCAGCTCTTGCCTCTTCACTTAATTCATCTTTAATTAGTTTATAAACTTCCTTTACTTTTTTGATTTCATCTTTCGTAAGAGGCGCTCCTGCATCTCCATCAACACAGCATCCTCCTTTGCATTTTTCAAGATTACAAACAAATTCTTCAGTTAAAATTTCATCACTTATTAGTATATCATCAATTATTATCATCGGGTCCATTTTAAAGTATTAATTAAATGTTCAACATCTTTTCGCAGAAAATCATTAATTGGTTTCAATGAATCAACATTGGGTGGTGAATTAAAATAAAGTGCACCTCTTATAAAATGATTAAAAGAATCAGTCGCATAAAATTGAAGTGCCGAAGCAGCATTTCCACCAACATCATAATAAAGTCCATGAACATTATTTACAGTATGAAATGCATCTTTTTCATTAATATAATTTGCTTTTTTAGAATGATAATGCGACATAGTATAAGAATCGTTCAATAGATTAATAAGTGTACTTTTCGAACTAATTTCTTTATAACTCATATAAATAGTTGCATTCAACGATTTGATAGTGACATTAATCCACCAAGGATTTTCAGTCTTTTGATCAAAAAATAGACTATCCTTTTCAACCAGCGCATATTTTGGAAATTCAAATTGATATGGATAATCTTGCTTGCTAAATAAAATATATTCCTTTTGCGGGAAGTCAATTTTAAAATAACCTCTTGGTTTAGGAATATATGTTTCTTCATTACATGATTGAAATAATCCCAACAATGAAAATAATAAGATGGTAAGAGAAATTTTGTTTATCACTTGCTAAAATTAGATTTAATGTTTGACAACAAAATGTTTTACTTGTTTTCGATTTGAATTCGTATAGTAAACCATAAAATAATGACCATTCGCATATTGCGATACATCAAGAACTTGTGTAAGAATATTATTATTATTGATACCATTGGATAAGGCATTCATTCGACGTCCACTAATGTCATATACTTCAGTTTTATAATTTGAAGTATTGGTTGCATCAAAAGCGAAATAAATTTTATCTGTTGCTGGGTTCGGATATGCTGTTACTTCTGTGCTTGCTTGGTTTTGAATAATTGGCGGAGTTAAGTTCGTGTAAAACGATTCAAATACACCATTGCCATGAGTGCCAATTACAACATATCCATCGCTTCTCCTTACTTTGATATCAACCACTACGGCAGCACCAATAAGGTTAGGACTTTCTTGAATCCAATTTGTTTTATTTGCGGCACTAGCTGCACTTGTTGAAAGGATGAGTTCGTTAGTAGAAAAAAGTCCGATACTTGTGCCTGCAAAATAAGTGCGCTTGCCATTCGCATCTACTAAAATATTAACACATCTAATTGAAGGATCTCCACCCGTTGGATTTAAAGCAGCTTTTTCTAAATTGCCACCTACAAAATACCAATTATTACCATAGTCGTTACTAAAAAATAAACTATTGATATTATAATTAGAATAACAGATAAGAATATTTTTAGCGCTGTCTGGATCAACTGCAATACCACTTACATAACCACCGACTGGTAATCTTTTAGTAATGATATCTAGTTTAATCATTTTAGGATTACCTGTATTTGCATTTTCAATTCGAAAAAGCTCTCTTAAATTGGTGCCAACATATAATATATTGGGCTCACTTTTTGAAATTGCCAAGGTTGTGATTTCAGCAATTGTAGTATCTGCACCAACAATACTAGGAGCTGTTGAAATTGAATCATTGAAGATATCCCAACCACTTGCTAATTGGGCATAAGTATTATTTACTGCTATTGATTTGAGATTATTTAATCGAGCTATTTTTTTACCAATTGGCATGTAAAGGACATTGTTGTCATTTGGATCTACCACAAAAGGATTGATAAAATTATAATCCTCTTTTTTAAATCCAGCGGGGTCAATGCGTCTTCTTGCTAAAAGATATCCATTTTTATCGAGCGTAACTTTGACCATTCTGCCTAATTGAGTACTCATAACAAAATAAGATTTATCGGGCGAAATAAAATTAAATGCCCCATCACCATTTACTGGTAATATCCATGGGTGAGTTACCGATCGATTGTTTGAAATATAGTTACCATTATCTTGAAATCCGCCAAGCAACCATGGGTCAAACGCATTCGTTTCATCAATGGCTACTGTATAAAGTTGGGTGGTTAAATATCCCATCGTTCGACTTTGCCACTCAACAGTAGGCGCATTAATATTGTCAGTAAACATAATACCGCCATCATTGATTGAATAAGCTTTTTTAGGATCGCTCTTTAAAAAAAATAAATCATGTTGATCTGGATGATGATTTAAATAAACTGTAAAAAATGGAAGCACGGTCGCTTTGCCATAACCTCCAATTTGCGATATTTGATAAGGTGTTGAAAACGCATCAAGAGAACGATACATATTTGTACCTCCGATGATTAGGGTATTAGAGCCAGGTTGCATTTTTACAAATAAATCATATCCTCCTTGGCAATTAAATCGATCGAAAGGGTTAACAGATTGAACAGGCAAATTTGATGATAAGTTAGTCCATTCTCCGCCAGCACCAGTGCCATCACCACTTAAATAATTATATTTATAAAGTGATACATATTCTTTTGTGCCTTCATAATTTGCCGTACTAACGCCACCGCTACTGTCTGTAGGCAATTCACTTAAAAAGAAAACTTCATTTTCATTATTTGGATTTATTTCAATAACAGTTCTGTC
>DAOOQH010000281.1:0-3457 GCA_035388625.1 Chitinophagaceae bacterium
CTAAATCGGGATAACCCCAACTAACACGCTAGCCTTTTCCTTTGTCAAAGCCTATCGCGTAATTTGGGTTTAATTAGTTCAGTAAATATTGCCTTAATAAAAATGCGCTCATGTTCCACTGCATTGCAGCAAAGATTGCTAAAGACCTACGCGCCTAAGTCAGCGTGTTTTTTGGATAACCTTTAACTTGAAGAAATAATATAGGTCTTCTACATAAACTAGATTCAATTATCCTTTGATACAAATTTTTAACTCACTCTTTCTCCTACTGATTCTTCAACTCATTCTCATCTCACCTTATTAATAAGATTCCTTGATAAACTTTCTTAAGTATTTTGTGTTATTTCTTTTGAATTGCATTGTGTATATACCATTGCTTAGAGAATGTATATCTAACAATTTATTACTGTCATTACTACAATTTTCAGATAATAGTAATTGCCCATAAATATTGAATAGTTGTAATTCATCACCTTTTTGCAAACCTCTTATATTTAGGGTGTTATTAGCAGGGTTGGGATACAAACAAAATGATATAAGTTCTGAATTTGAGACAGAGGTAGCGCAATTGATACTATAACTGGCTATACTGTCTTTATGCCAATCAGCTTGAGCATTTGCAGCGGCAACATTGGCAACTTGAATGCAGTGAAGGTTCGGACTATAAAAACAACTCAAAGTTTTTAAATTAGTAGCTCCACTAATGTCTAAATTTGAGTAACCATTATTTTTATAACATAGCAATTTAGTTAAGGCGTTAGCACCGTGCACATTTAGATTGCTTAATTTATTTTCATTACAATACAAATATGTCAAAGCATTATTTGTACTTACATCCAAACTTGTAATTTGATTAACCATACAATTTAAATTAGTTAAGGCTGTATTTGTGCTTACATCTAAACTTGTTAATTGACTAAAATTACAAATCAAAGAAGTTAAGGCTGTATTATTGCTCACATCTAGACTTGTTAATTGGCTTTGACCACAACTTAAAAATATTAAAGTAATATTTGAACTTATATCTAAACTTGTTAATGGATTAGCGCCACAATCCAAAGAAGTTAAAGCAGTATTCGTGCTTACATCCAAACTTGCTAATTGATTTGTTGAACAATACAAATAAGTTAAGGCAGTGTTTGCACTTATATTTAAGTTGGTTAATTGATTCAGAGCACAAGAAAGCCCAGTTAAAGCAGTATTTGAGCTTAAATCTAAACTTGTCAATTGATTACCTACACAATTTAAGTCAGTCAAGTTTATAAAAGAAGCAATACCAGTTAAGTCAGAAATAGAATCGTAGTAAAGAACAAGACCACCTGTAAAGGCATTCGCCTCACTCACTTGTATTTCGGTATCTGCATTAGTATTAATAAGTGAGTTAGCAACTAATGCCGCTTTAAATTTGGCATCCGGTATAGTTACAATCTGTGTAAAAGAATTAAAGCTTACAATTATGCACAGTAGGAAAGTAATTGTTTTTTTCATTTTATTAATTTTGCTAACCAAAACTAATGTTTATTGGTTAGTATTCTGCTGAAAATAATTTTTAATCCTTATTGTCGGACTGCTAAAAGTCACTCATGTCGCACGAATTTGCGGCAACGATTGTAGTGAAAATCCCCCTGATGCTTTGATCAGGGGAATTGGAACGTAAAGCGTGTTCGCCGCCCAAATTATTAGCTTTAAACTAACGGCACAATGATCAAATTAATCTTCCTGATTCACCTTCATTCGATAAACCGTCCATTCATCCATTGCTTTTGCACCAATGCTTTTATAAAAATCGATGGCGGGCGTATTCCAATTTAATACCGACCATTCCATTCGTCCGCAATTTTGTTGTTTGGCAATATCAAATAAATGAAACAAAAGTTTTTTGCCATAACCCTTGCCCCTAAAAGGAGGTCGAACAAAAAGATCTTCGAGATACAAACCATTTTTACCTAAAAAGGTTGAGAAATTGTAAAAATAAATAGCAAATCCCACAGGTATATCATCTTCGAATGCAAGCACACAGGACGACAATTTTTTTACAAACAATTGATCATGAATAAGCTCTTCGGTAACAATCACCTCATCGAGCATCTTTTCGTAAATAGCAAGTTCGGTAATAAATGACTGTATAAGTGCTAAATCGTTTGATGTGGATTCGCGAATGAGAAAATGCGACATATTTACTTTTCTTCGTTTTTTAATTCATTTTTCAAACTCATTCCAAAGCCGCCAACAATAATGAGTAAAATTAAAATTGAAGAAATTAAACTGACTTTATTCCATTTAAAATAGGTTTCAGGATGGAATTTGAATTCTATTTTATGATTTCCAGCGGGTAAATAAAGTCCACGCAATAAATAATTTGTCTTTACAATTTCTGATTCTTTCCCATCAACATAGGCTTTCCATCCTGCCGGATAATAAATATCTGAAAATACGGCAAAGCCATCGTTGGCATTAGATGAAGTAAAACTTAAATCATTTAAACCATATTTGGTAAGTAGTACTTTACTACTACTATCCTTAATAAAATTGGTATTGGTTTGTTTCCAATATTTTTTTTGTACTAAGGCAGTTTCTTTAGCAACCCAAGGATTGGCAACTTTAGCGGTATCTCCAAAATTAGCCGCATTCATTCCTAGCATTTCACTATCAGCATTTTCAACAACTTTTACTTGATTCACAAACCACGCATTGCCACAAGCTTCGCTATTTGGTTGAATGGCAGGCTTTTGATCTTGACCATTAAAAATAATATATTTTGTATTGAGCATCGCCAATACCTGACCATTCATTTTGCCACTTGATAAGTGATTATTGATCAGATCTTGATAAGTTTCAAGTTTAGCAGGATGATAACCTCCAATACATTTGTTATGAAATGCCTGCATTGCCTCATTATATGGATCTTGCGTAACATCATATACACGATAGTATGGATCTGGATCTTGTTTAAGTTGTTGATCAACCGGTCGAGGATTAAACTGCGCTTCAAAATCTTCTTTCGGCATAAAATTTTCTTCAGTCATATAACGTTGTCCAATACCTAATAAATCAATGGCAACTAGTAATCCAATTGCGCCTAAGGCAAATTTCATACTTAATTTTTTTTGAGCAAACATCCATAATACACCAGCCGCTAAAAGAATAAAAATCAACGATCGAAATCCATCTTTCATAGCAAGCGATGGTCTATCATCAACAATGGCTTGATAAAGTTGTGTGCCCGCTTTTTCATTATTGCCGAATTGTTGAATCATACTTGATTTGAGTCTCTCGTCATTCTCACCTTTAAAACTTAGAAACATGCGACTGCCAACACCAAATAATAAACAAAGTCCACCTGCAATAAGCACAGCTTTTTTGAGATGTGCGATCAACTCTTTACCTTCATATTTTTCACTGAAGTATTCATGCAGCGCCCAAAAGGCTAAAATGCAAAACATCACACCTGTAATGA
>DAOOQH010000282.1:0-3429 GCA_035388625.1 Chitinophagaceae bacterium
AAGTAATTGTTGGCTCTTCGTTGGCTGAAATATAGGTAAGCAATTTATTTTTTTAAGCACACTTTGAACTAATATTTTATAATTTGAACTAATAGCCAAGATCGTAGTATGCGCTTTCGCGTAGGCTTTTTCTTTTGCAGCTTCCATTAATACAGGGGTACTTTCAAGTAATGCATTCGCTAACTCGTTTTCAAGAATGGATAAAGTTTTATCAATTTTTTTAGCCGTCACCTTATCTTCATCTTTGAACTTTTGAGTGAACTCTTTTATGAGTGCTGATAAATTGATTTGATTGATTGAAACTATATCCGAATTTACAAAAGGAAAGTAAGCTGCGCCATAGCTTAAATACTGAGAATTAATTTTTGCCCTAAGCATACTAACAGGATCTTCACCAGCAATTTGCTTAGTTTTAAAAACCGATATATCATCAATTAAATTACCATGAAAAACATCCATTAAGCTTATTCTAGATTTTACTTCGCCACAATGCGATAAACTGCTATTCATCAAATTGTAATAATCATCAGATTCTGAAAATAACAAAGCATCCGGAATTAATATCATGGTTGGTTCAACCTGAGTTTTCAGAAAATCAAAAACACCTCCTACACCTTGCTCACTCATTGTTTCGAAATGCTGAATATTGGGTCCGTTGCTACCTTCACTTTCATAAGTCCCAATCGACAGTATATAACATCTTGAACCTCCATTGGCAAAAAATAATTGCAGACTATTATATAAATGAAATAGGCCGTTTAATTCAATTGAATAATCTTTCCCATTTAAAGTAAAATCATTCATTGATTCTTTTGTCGCCGGCGAAGATTGGTATTCATTAAGAATTGGACTCACTTCAGCATATCCACCAAAAATTGATTGATATTCATTCATCGATGAAATAAGTATCAATTTATTTTTAACACTCACTTCATTCCACAACGCTTTTTCAGTATACCCAATAAAGACAGGAAGGTCTGTAGGAACTTGAACAATTGAATTTGGAAATGCGTTTTTCTCCTCAATGTAAACGCCAGGTGTTTTTAAATTTGAGATCATAAAGTAGATTTAAATTGATAGCTTATTTGTAGTTGGTTAAAGACCTAAATCATTCGTTGAATTAGTTCCTTGAATTCTTAGTTTATAAATTATTGAAGGCAAATAATTAGCACCTAAGCTTTGCCATATATGATGACTCGTTTCAAAATCTGTTTTTACTATCTCTACTATAATCTTATTTAAATGAGATGGCATGTTTGCTGAATTCGCTGATGTAAAAACAGGATGACTATGAAAAAAAGTGATGGTTTCAGAAAGGAATTTTAAACTCTCTTGATAGACCTTAAAATTTGCCGCCATCAAAACATAGATATTCATTTGTTGAATGGAATTGTCTATTTCTGTTGGATTTCCAGGCATACGATTAAATCCTAATTGGGCACCCTTGGGATCAAAGTCAATATTCACTAAACAAAAAACCAACTTGAAAAAAATATCTTCAGATGGTGTTCCATCAAGATGGATTAGGTTTGATACGAGAGCACAATCTTCATTTATTTGAAGACTAGATTTTAAATAATTGTTCAGTGCTCCTGATAGAAGACTTAGAGATTCATTAATCATAATTGAATGAATTGATTTAGTATCACGCAATATAAAACTTTATTATACCAATGTAAAATCTTAAACAGACCATTTCTTATACCGAAAGCTTTAGAGAGCAAATTACTGATTGAATAGTTTTAAACCAATTCGTTTGGTGTATAGTAAACATCAAACTATAACCACATCTGTCGCTGCTGCAAATGCAAATATGAAAAAGGAAATTTTACTTTCTTATCTTAATATGATTCGATTATATTTGAATCATCAATTCAATAACCTTATGTAGAATTTGATTATTGTAACAAATGAACATACTATCAAAGTACTAAGTTAAATTTCAAACAATTATGATCATTAAAAAAGCATCAGGAGAAGAAGTTGAATTTTCCGTTGACAAATTAAGAGCTTCATTAAGTAGATCAGGCGCTTCAAAGCAAGTGATAGAATCAATTCTACAAGAAGTCAAATCACATCTATTTCCGGGCATTTCAACAAAACGAATTTATAAACTTGCATTTTCATTATTAAAGAAAGAAGCCAAGCCTTCTGCCGCGCGTTATCAATTAAAAAATGCCATTATGGAACTTGGGCCTTCTGGCTTTCCATTTGAAAAATTTATTGCTGCACTTTTAAAACATCATGGATATAAAACCGAAGTAGGTATTATTGTAGAAGGACATTGTGTTTCACATGAAATTGATGTGGTGGCAGAAAAGGATAATCTTTATATTATGATTGAATGTAAATATCATAATTTACCTGGAAATTCATCCGATGTGAAAATTCCACTCTATATACATTCAAGATTTAAAGATGTTGAGCTCACATGGAAAAAATTGCCTGGTCATGAAACAAAAAATCATCAAGGTTGGGTGGTTACTAATACCAAATTTACTGATGATGCAATTCAATACGGAACCTGTGTTGGTTTGCATCTAATTGGATGGAACTATCCAAGTAAAACGAATATAAAAATGTGGATTGATGATTCAGGACTTTATCCTTTAACCTGTTTAACCACTTTAACTAGAAGCGAAAAGCATCATTTACTTGAATCAAAAATTGTTTTATGTAAAGAAATTGTAACCAATCCAGATGTACTCAATATCTTAAGTTTGACTGCTGTGCGAAGAGATCATATTATTAAAGAATCTACACAATTGTGTAAGACTTGCTAAATCATTTTAGAATTATAGAATTTTTTCCTATTTGATTTACTTTTAGAATCAGATAGTGATATAAGAATAAAGACTAAGCCATTAAATGGCTGCAAACTGCAATTTTAGTGACTTGTTGTATCGATTTAGTTTCGCAAATGTGCGCTTACTAAAAAAAATAGAAAAATCTATTGGTTTTAAAAAAATTAAACCCTACTTTTGCAATCCTAAAATTAAAAGGTAAGAATGCCTACTATACAACAACTCGTAAGAAAAGGAAGAACTATTATACGTGCGAAATCTAAATCTCGTGCTTTAGATGCATGTCCACAACGTCGTGGTGTTTGCACACGTGTATACACAACAACTCCTAAAAAACCAAACTCAGCGTTACGTAAGGTAGCGAAAGTTCGTTTAACCAATAAAATTGAGGTTATTGCCTATATCCCAGGAGAAGGTCATAATTTACAAGAGCACTCAATCGTATTGATTAGAGGTGGTCGTGTAAAGGATTTACCAGGTGTGCGTTACCATATTGTACGTGGTAGTCTTGATACGGCTGGTGTAAAAGATCGTAAGAAGAGCCGTAGTAAATATGGTACTAAGCGTGAAAAAGTAAAAAAATAAATTAAAACAAACTAGATACTTGTAGGAGTAAAGTGGTAAT
>DAOOQH010000283.1:0-3334 GCA_035388625.1 Chitinophagaceae bacterium
ATCGCCGGCCTTTCGTAAAATTGAACAGATTCGTGCATGTGTATATTGAACAAAAGGGCCAGTAAAACCATGAAAATCGATGCTTTCTTCTGGATTAAAGATCATTCGTTTTTTAGGGTCTACACGAAGTAAATAAAACTTTAAAGCGCCTAAGCCTAAGGTTATAAATAAGTCATCAAGTTCTTGTTTCGAAAACCCATCTACCTTACCTAATTCTTCAGTGTTCTTTTTAGCAATCGCAATCATTTCATCCATCATATCATCTGCATCTACTACATTTCCTTCTCTACTTTTCATTTTGCCATTGGGTAATTCCACCATGCCATATGAAAGATGATAGATGCCATCTGCACCAGGTTCACCCATTTTTTGCATAATGAGTTTGAGTACTTGCATATGATAATTTTGTTCATCACCAATCACATACACTGATCGATCCATTTCAAAATCACTATATTTTAAATTAGCAGTTCCAATATCTTGTGTTATATACACTGAGGTGCCATCACCACGCAATAATAATTTTTGATCGAGACTATCATCGGTTAAATCAATCCATACAGACTGATCTTCTTTTTGAAAGAGAACGCCATTTTCGAGTCCACGCTCAATTATTTTTTTACCTAATAAATAAGTTTTGCTTTCATAATAAAATTTGTCGAATGTAATGCCTAATCTTTCGTACGAAATATCAAAACCCTCATAAACCCAATCATTCATTGTCTTCCACAAACTCAGTGTTTCTTCATCACCCGCTTCCCACTTTCTGAGTAATTCTTGTGCTTGTAAATAAATGGGTGCTTTTTTTTCAGCTTCTTCTTTTGAATGCCCTGATGCAATTAAAGTTTCAATTTCTAATTTGTAGGTGTCATTAAATTTTACATAATAATCACCAACTAAATGATCTCCTTTTATACCAGTTGATTGAGGTGTTGCGCCATTTCCAAATTGAAGCCAGGCAACCATGCTTTTACAAATATGAATTCCTCTATCGTTAATTAAATTTGCTTTTATTACTTCGTAACCAGCTGCATCTAAAATATTTGCAATAGAGGCACCTAAAAAAATATTGCGTAGATGTCCGAAATGTAGCGGCTTATTTGTGTTGGGTGATGAGTATTCAACCATCACTTTTATATGATTAGAGGGCAAAAGTCCAAACTCGTTATTATGCCAATTGTCGTTTAAAAACGAAATATAAAATTGATGATTGATAGTAAGGTTTAAAAATCCTTTAATGACATTGTATGATGTAAATAGATCAAATTTATCTACCAATTCCTTGCCCAATTCATCAGCAATTTCATCTGGCTTTTTGCCAAGTAATTTTGATAATGAAAATGTTACCAATGTAAAGTCTCCTTCAAATTCAGCTTTAGTTTCATTAATTAGCAAGGCATCATTTGAAACAGCTTTTTGATAAATTGCTTCAATTGATTCTTGAATGGCATTCTTTATTTCTTCAACGAGATTCATGACTCAAAAATTTGCGACAAAAGTACATTATCTCAACCTTGAATTAGTTTAAAATATTAAAAAAGGATTAGATTTGCTACTATGAAAAATTTCTTAATTGTAGTTTCAATCTTCACTTTATTTATTTCATCATGTAGTACTGATTTTAAAGTGGGTGCTGATTATAAGGATGTGACTGTTGTATATGGCTTGCTTTCAATTACTGATACGGCGCATTATATTAAAGTAACAAAAGGCTATTACGATGAAAAAGAAAATAATTTATCATTAGCTAAAAATCCAGATTCAATTTACTATAATAATATTCAGGTAGACATGCAAGTCATTAATAATGGTAATATTGTTGAAACCATTGCATTAAATAAAGTGGATTTAAACAATGAAGGATTCCCAAAAGAGCCTGGTGTATTTGCAACCTCACCAAACTATGCCTATAAGTTCAAGAAAAATTTAGATGCCACTAAAAGATATCGTTTAAAAGTAACTAACCTTTCATCTGGTAAGGTGATTACAGGGGAAACAAGTTTAATTACAAATTCTATTGCGGCTTTTAAATTTGTTCGACCAAGTGATGAAACTGAAACTTTAAATCTTTCAAACCCACTTGAACCCTATGTTTTTGTTTGGCGTGGACCAGAAACTGCAGCATTTTATGATGTTGTGATTAGATTTAAATATCAAGAGGTAGATTTAAACTCACCGCTTGATACACTTTATTTCATTAAAGATGTTCCTGTGCTAAAAAATGTGCTCAGTACAACGGGCGAATTGTCATCAACCTTGTCAGACATTGAGTTTTTTAAGCAATTAAACAGCACGATTGGTGATGCATCAATTAATATTAAGCGATATGTTGACACTCCTGGATTATTAATCTTGGCAGGTGGTGCTGATCTCAAAACTTATATCGACGTTAACTCAGCTCAAGGAGGTATCACTTTCGATCAAATTAAACCGAATTATACCAATTTGCAAGGCGAAAATGCCTTCGGTATTTTATCTACTCGTGGTCAAATTGAGTTTAAGAAAATTAAATTTAGTGATGCAACGATCAACGATATTATCAATAGTACCTATACTCGAAGTTTGCGTTTTGTTGGCACTTCAACGAAATAAATATTATTCAACTTTGTTTAGGATATTCAATATTTAGTAAAAATAAATGCAAATAAAATCATCCTATGAAAGCGCAAGGTAAAACTGTAAATGAAATATTAGTTCATCTACCTGAAGATAGACTTGAGCCTTTTAATAAATTACATGATATCATTGTAAAAAATTTACCTAAAGGGTTTGAGCCAGCCATAAGTTATGGTGGTTTAGGTTATGTGATTCCGCATAGTTTATATCCGGCAGGCTATCATTGCAAACCTGAAGAGCCATTGCCTTTTGCAGGGTTGGCTTCGCAAAAAGGATCGATTAATTTTTATCATATGGGTATTTATGCCGATCCCGAATTATTGAATTGGTTTGTAAGCGAATATCCTAAACACAGCAAACAAAAACTTGATATGGGTAAGAGTTGTATTCGTTTTAAGAAGATGGATGATATCCCCTATAAACTCATTGGAGAATTGATGAAAAAAATCAGTGTAAAAAAATGGATTGAGATGTATGAGAGTAATTACAATCCGAAAACAAAAAAGAAATAGGAATTCTTATTTCCACTAAACTGAATTTAATCAGATTCAGCATTAGAGATGCCGAAACGATTTAGGAATTGTAATTCAACCTTTTACAAAGCTTGAAAACAAGTACTAAATCGGGATAACCCCAACTAACACGCTAGTCTTTTCCTTTATCAAAGCCTATCGCGTAATTCGGGTTTAAAAGTATTTGAGCAATTTGAAAATCAAGT
>DAOOQH010000284.1:0-3292 GCA_035388625.1 Chitinophagaceae bacterium
ACGATAGTCCTGGACATATCGAAGCCGCTTCAAAATTGGGTATTCAAACGATTCATATGAAAAATGGAATGACGATGGAAGATGATATCTTTAAACCGAAATTAATTTAAATCATATAATCTCTTAGTATTAAGTATCATTCTTGTTTTGAAAAAAAACTAATCTATTTTAAGTTATTTCACTTCTTCAAACTCAACATAATCACCGAGTTTTGATTTTTTTTCTTCCTGTTTTGGAACAAATTCGGTGCTTGTGTTTTTAACTGTTTTAGTTGAAAAGAGGGGGTCAATAAAAATTCGGAATATCTTTAAAATGATATATCCAAAAGCAAGATAAAAGAGAAACCTCAACATGGTTTTAAATTTTTTCAAAAGTAAGTTGAACTACAACACAATCCTTTTTTTTCTTACCATAAATGAATTTTTAACAATTCGTGTGAGTATTTTGATAATTCAAATTTAGTTTAATACTTTACACAAAATTTTTGTATCATGGAAATTAAAAAGCCTTTCAACCTTCAGAAATGGATTGATGAGAACAGACATCTACTTAAACCACCAGTTGGAAATAAAAATTTATATCCCGAAGGAAGCGATTATATTGTAATGGTGGTTGCGGGTCCTAACGCGCGTAAAGATTATCACTTTAATGAAACAGAAGAATTGTTTTATCAGTTAGAAGGAAATATCTGCATTAAAACTCAACAAGACGGCAAGATGGTAGAAGTGCCACTTGGTCCGGGAGATATGTTTCTATTGCCAGCAAATACCGCTCATTCTCCAGGCAGAAGCGAAGGCTCAATCGGTCTTGTGATTGAAATGGTGCGCAAAGGCAAAAAGATGAAGGATGGCTTGATGTGGTTTTGCGAAAATTGCAATCATAAATTACATGAAGTTTTTTTTGAGTCTGATAATATAGAAACTGATTTTCTTACACATTTTAAACATTATTACACAAATGAAGATTTAAGGACATGTAAAAAATGTGGTACAATAATGGATACAGATCCACGTTTTATTGGATAAACAAACCACTATTGTCATAATTACGTCTTTTTTTTTATTGAGAATTTTTTATTTACAGAAAAGACTTTACCTTTAACAACGAAATTAGAAATTAAATTAATTACACCATGCGAAAAATTATAATTGCCATTGCGTCGCTTTTGACATTACAAGCTAGCGCTCAAGATGTACATTTTACACAATACTTTACTTCCCCTTTAACATTGAATCCAGCAAATACCGGTTTGGTTAATTGCGATTGGCGTGTTTCAGGAAATTATCGAACTCAATGGGGATCTGTAAATTCAACACCTTATGTTACAGGAACTGTATCTTTTGATATTGCTACATTGAAAGGAAAATTGCGTGGAGATGCCTTAGGTATTGGATTGATAGGTTTGTATGACAAATCAGGAACAGGAGCACTTCAAAATATAACAACCGGAATTTCATTAGCATACCACAAGAGATTAAGTGGTGATGAAGAAAAACCACAAAATTTATCCTTAGGTGTTCAAGGATTTTTAGTTCAAAAAAGTATCGATTTTGCTAAACTCAGATTTGAAGATCAATATGATCCTGCAAGTGGAGGAACACCCTATGCTACTAAAGAAAATTTTGGTAATGCCGATTTAACCTATCCCGATTTCAATGCAGGTATTATGTATTCTGGTTATGTAAATGAAAGAGCAAATATGTATGCGGGTGTTTCATATTATCATATTACACAACCAACTGAAAATTTCTTAAATAATGGCGGAGGTACACATAAAATCAATTCTCGTATTACTGCATCGTTAGGTGGTTCACTGCAAATGAGTGAAAAAATGATGTTGTTTGCTAGCGGAATGTACCAACAACAAGGTAAAGCAAACGAACTTCTTTTAGGTGCAGCGGCGGGCTTTATTATGAATCCAAATCATGAAGATGATGTTGCTAATTCAGTATTTTATTTAGGTGCTTGGTATCGTTATGGAGATGCATTAGCTCCATATGTAGGTTTTGAGTGGGCAAAAGCAAAACTAGGTATTAGCTATGATGTGAACTTATCTGGATTTACACCTGCTACTAAAGGAAATGGTGCCTTAGAAGTATCATTAATTTATAACGGATGTATTATTCGAAATGAGCAAAGAACATATAATTTCTCTTGTCCTCGTTTCTAATTAATTAAAAATATTTAATAAAAAGGTTACTTCGGTAGCCTTTTTTTATGCAACGCAAACTCCTTGCGCAAATCAAGTTTAGTTTTACGTATTAAATGCAAAGTATGAATAGAGAAGAACTTAACCAGCGATACCAATTAATTTACGATAAATTAAATCCTGAGCAAAAACAAGCGGTTGACACCATTCAAGGTCCAGTATTGGTGATTGCTGGTCCTGGTACAGGAAAAACACAAATATTATCTGCTCGTATAGGTAAAATATTGTTGGAGACAGATTATTTGCCAGATAATATTCTTTGCTTAACTTATACCGATGCTGGTAAAGTAGCTATGCGTAAACGACTACAAGAAATGATTGGTGCTGATGCGTACCGAGTAAATATTCATACTTTTCATTCATTCTGTAATCAAGTGATACAAGAGAATGTCACTTATTTTGATAAAAATACTTTGGATGCTGTTTCTGATTTAGAACGTATTGGATATATTAAAAAGATTATTGATGGTTTTAAAAAAGACAATCCATTAAAAAGATATCGAGGCGATGTTTATTATGAAATTGGTAGATTAAATAATCTCTTTTCAACTATGAAAAAAGAGGGTTGGAGTAGTAGTTTTATTAAAGAAAGAATTAAGGCGTATTGCGATGATTTGCCAAATAGAGATGAATATATTGCTAAGCGAAAATCAACTTCAAAAGGTGTTGTTTATCTTAAAGGTGATTTGCGAATAGATAAAATTGAAGAAGAAACTAAGAAAATTAATGTTTTAAATTATGCTGCAGAAGCATTTGATGAATATCAAAATATAATGCACCAACATAATCGATATGATTTTGATGATATGATTAATTGGGTAATTCGGGTTTTTGAAAATAATGAAAGCTTACTTCAAGATTATCAGGAGAAATATCAATTTATTTTAGTAGACGAATTTCAAGATACAAGTGGAACTCAAAATCAATTAGTAAATTTATTATGTAGCCAAATTGATCAACCTAATATTTTTGTGGTTGGGGATGACGATCAATCTATTTATCGTTTTCAAGGAGCGAATGTTGAAAATATTCAGGACTATAAAATTCGATATTCTTCACAATTAATTGATATCGTATTAAAAT
>DAOOQH010000285.1:0-727 GCA_035388625.1 Chitinophagaceae bacterium
TGTAGTAAAATGACGCCTCAAATACTAACCCAAACAACACCTCTTGTTGTAACCGCAACTGCACCACCTATTAAATGTAATGGCTCAACTTCAACCATTACACCTACTTCAACAGGCGGAACACCCCCAATTACTTATTCAATATTTGGATCAGCATTAATATCAAATTACCCAGCGGGCAATTATACAATAACCGCTACAGATGCAAGAGGATGCACAGCCACCACAAGTATTGAATTAACACAACCCCCTGTACTTTCATCAAGTATGTCGGCTACTGCTTGCAATTCATATTATTGGTCAATGAACGCTACTACTTATACACAAACTGGTTATTATGTGGCTGTGCTAACTACATTGAGTGGATGCACCATTGTAAATTTATTAGATCTTACTATTCATAACAATACCAGTTCAAGTTCAAATATAACGGCATGCAATTCATATACTTGGACCGAAAATGGAATAACATATACGAATTCTGGCACTTATACTGCAACATCATTAAATCCATCAGGCTGTTTACATACTGCATTATTAAATTTAACAATAAACACAAACACTACGATTACAACAAATAAAGTTGCATGTGATACCTATACTTGGAATGTACCTGGAACCGCCTCAACAACCTACACCGTTAGTGGAACCTATACCAAAACCTCTACCAATGCAGCGGGCTGTGTTCAAACCAATATTTTAAATTTAACTATCAATTCGAGTACAA
>DAOOQH010000285.1:827-3256 GCA_035388625.1 Chitinophagaceae bacterium
GTGTAACATCAACGATTACAGCCTGTGATACCTATACTTGGAATTTGCCTGGCACCACTTCAACAACTTATACCGTTAGTGGAACCTATACAAAAACAACCACCAATGCAGCGGGCTGTGTACAAACAAATATTTTAAATTTAACCATCAATTCGAGTACAAGTGTAACATCAACGATTACAGCCTGTGATACCTATACTTGGAATTTGCCTGGCACTACTTCAACCACTTATACCGTTAGTGGAACCTATACAAAAACAACCATGAATGCAGCAGGTTGTATCCAAACAAATATCCTGAACTTGAACATCAATCAATCAACAAGTTCAACAACAACTATAACAACTTGTAATTCGTATACGTGGAATTTACCAGGAACAAGTTCTTCAACTTATACTGTTAGTGGAACCTATACAAAAACAACGATGAATGTAGCAGGATGTATCCAAACAAATATTTTGAACTTGACCATCAATCAATCAACAAGTTCAACAACAAATATTACAGCATGTAATTCGTATACTTGGAATTTAACCGGAGCAAGTTCTTCAACCTATACTGTTAGTGGCACTTATACAAAAACAACACTGAATGCGGGAGGTTGTGTGCATACAAATATTTTGAACTTGACCATTAAAAATTCATCTACTTCAACAACAAATATAGTAGCTAATAATTCATATACATGGTTAGCGAATAGTACAACGTATACAATCTCAGGATCTTATTCAGCTACACTAGTTAATTCGATAGGTTGTGATAGTATCTTGACATTAAATCTTACCATCAATCAAATACCGAGTGTATTGGTTATTCGTTGCTTTATTCAAGGATATATGGATAGTCCAAATAGTATGACAGGTGTGTTAGAAAATCAATCACAACCAAGCACACCAAATGCATGTGACAGTATTCGAGTAGAATTACATAATCCAAATTTTCCATATAATACACTTCATTTCACCAAAGTGGTTCTAGGTAAAAATGGATTCGCAACTTGTAATTTTCCGCCATTATCAGGTAATTATTATATTGTTGTCAAACATCGAAATGCATTACAAACTTGGTCGGCAACACCTCAATTTATAGGTGCGAGCCAATCAAATTATAATTTCACAAATGCTGCAAATAAAGCTTATGGCGCGAACCAAAGCCAGGTTGGAAGTTCAACGTGGGCTTTTTATAGTGGTGATATTGATCATGATGAAAATATAGATTTATTAGATTTTGCCGCAATTGAGAATGAAGCCTTCAATTTTAATTTTGGTTATCTTGCAGAAGATTTAAATGGTGATGGCAGCGTTGATCTTTTAGATATCGGCATCATTGAGTTAAATCTTCTGGGTTTCATTTCATCTGAACATCCTAATTGATTTAATCTAATATATCAACTTTATTCTGAAAGTTTCTTCAGCAACCATTCCCAACGTGGGTTTTGTGGCTCCATGGTTTTTAATTTCGAATAGTTTGCTATCGCTAATTTATGATTGCCATTGCGTTTGTATGTCTCTGCTAAACTTTCATACACAAGCGATAAATTGGGATATTCTGTTTTATTAAGTTCAAAAATTTTGATTGCCTCTTCAATCATTTTCGAATTTCTTAAATCAATACCTACGGCATTCAGTTGATATGGATTAAAAATAAATTTCGATTGAGATAAAGATTTTAGTGAATCATATATTTGAATACCTTTCGCAAGGCCTTCTGTTTGTATTGTATTTAGAATGGTATCATACAATTCCCATTGATATTGATAAGGCGTCATTTGGTTTGTTGAATCAAGTATATGCATTCCTATATCTTGAACTGGATTATCAGAATTTGAGAGTATAACAACGCCAAATTTATTTTTCCGATCAATGCCTATAAAAGATCTACAACCTCCAGAGCCTCCGTCCTTCCATAATATATCCTCACCGTTTTCATTCCACAATGTCCATCCCATAGTAACAAAACCGTCATTCCCATCTTTTTTCCCACGAGGTATCAGAGTTAATTGAATGGCATCTGATAGTTCGGTTTTGTTGAATGATAAATAGGCAGATGCGAAACTTAGTAGATCATATACATTCGAATAGAGTGAGCCTGCACCAGCCATATTAGGGTTAGTCCAATCAATCATAGCTTTGCCATACTCGGTATGGCCTATTGCTTTGTTTAATTTTAGTGAAGGTGTCAAAGAAACTGTCGTATAACTCATGCCTAAAGGCTTACAGATTTGATCCTTTACCATATTTTCAAAATCCTTACCTTCTACATTAGATAAAATATGACCTAATAAGCCATATCCAATATTTGAGTATTGCCACTTTGAATCAATATCTCTAGTTAATTCAAAACTATTTAGATAATAATATAAATCATTGACTGAGTAATCTGCCATTGGGTTCTCTAAATTTTTTGGATCCATATTAAATGGAAATCGA
>DAOOQH010000286.1:0-3183 GCA_035388625.1 Chitinophagaceae bacterium
CTGTATTAAGCTTTTGGGCTTTCATTGTGGTGATGGCACCTACAATTATTAATAGAATGAGTGTTAATTTAGATATGCTTAGTTTATAACAAAATTTGAAATCGGTTTTCATCTTTAAACTTTATTTTAGAACTTAGATTAAATATTTTAGACCTCTCATCAATTATCGTGCTAGAAATAATTTCTTTTCTTATTTCATTTGAATAATTATCATGTTACTAAAAATTATTATTATCATCTAGCAATATTGAGCTTGAGTATACAAATTGTTCTGTGAATTGCTATCAAGATCTATAGCAATATGAAAGTAGATATCATCTAAAAAAATAGACCCTGTCAAGAAGTTAAACCCAAATTTTATTGTAGCCATAAAAGCTTAATACAAAATTTGAGATTAACATAATTTAATCTTTCACTTCATACTATAATGCCGACATCCATAACACTTCAACACTTTCTGATCGACTAAATTCAATCTATCTTTGTTATAAATTCAACTTAAAAACAAGAAACCCATCAATTGTTATGGCAACAAATGATGGGTTCTATTTTGAATTTTAACGACTACTTTTTTCTTTTAATGCGCAATTACTAAACGATGAACCGATTGTTTATGATTCATCATAAGTTTGACAAAATAAATACCGTTTGAAATTGAACTTGTATTAATTTTTAAACTGTTTCCAATCACAGATGCATTCTCATTTCTTATTACTGTTTCACCAATAGCATTCACGATTGAATATTGCATGATGCCGTTTTCAGGAGTTACAATAGTAATTTCATTTGAAGCAGGATTTGGATAAATTGAAGCTTGTAGCGTACTAATCTCTTGAACGCCAACACCGCTTCCTAAGTGAAGAATTTCAATATCATCAACGCGGCCTCAACCCATGTACCAGGCACACCTGTATATACTGTATCAGTTGCAACAAACATTAATCTTACAGAAGTACCTTTTGACAAGTCGGGTATAATTACATTTCTTCTCCAACGAACGTCTGCCTTATATGTTCTTTCAACAAAAGTCCATGTGGCGCCATTATTATAAGAAATAGAAACCCTCCATAAATCTTTTCCGCCATCACTTGCAGCCTGATTATTTGTATACCATCTCCAATAAGATAGTACAGGTTGATTGTAAGATGAAAGATCAAAATTCTCTGTAACTAATGATGTTCTACCTCCATCTACATCTGCATTACCTGCTGGACTTGTTGCATTCGTTGCATTGCCAGTAACGGCGCATTTCCCTGTGCCCGTTGTGTGATCATTTCCTGTTTGAACAGTATCACCATTTGTCATTGAAGCAATCGGCGTTGCAACAATCCATTTACCTGCAGTAGCATTATCACTTGGCGCATTACCAATAATCCAATTAGGAGTTGTTGAAGTAATTGTATCAAAAGCTTGGTTATAAATGGTATTATATCCAACCAATAAATAATAAGGAATATTTCTGTTGGTAAATCCTGTACTGAATGCTGAATTAGTTGGAGAAAATAAGGTCAATAAATTTGTATAATCATAAATTGCAAATACATATTCATACACATCACCTGCACTAGCTCCAGGAAATTGACAAGTATAATTTGTTCCAGTTTTGGTCATTGTTATTGTATCTGAAACTGTTGTTCCTTTTTTACGATAGATCATTTTTACATCGCCTAAAAATGCTGGAAAATCAGCAACTGCGTCTGTACTAATAGTAAACGGTGTTGACGCGCTTATGGTTGCCGGAGGTGCATGATTTAATGTGGTATTACTTAATAAATAAATGCCATGAGCAGCAAATGCAGGAACAATATCTCCAAAATGTGGTGTACCATCATTTAAATTTGCATTATCGTCATCATACTGCAATGCATCGAGTAATATATCATGATACACTTGGCCTTCAGCACCATCTGGGCCAGTAGCTAATCCATAATGTGTTGCTGCAAATAAATCAGACATCGAATCAACACTTCCCCAATTAAGTCCGGTATCCCACCAGCATCCTGCTATAATTTCACCATCTGCATGTACTTGTCCAACCAAATCTTGAGGATATATTTTAGGGTTCACATCATATCGACGAATATTACTATTTGGCTGACCAATATTAAATCCTTCACCAACTATAGGTGATTGTGAAATGCTTGCAGCCCAAATATCTGAATATCCTTCGCCTTGAGCGCCATTGTCGAAACTTGAACCTTGATCATCCCAAAACACATTGGTAATGCCATGGCCATATTCGTGATAAACAACTGTATTCACCAAAGAAAGTGCATTACAACCATTTGCAGTAGTATAAAAATTAATTGAATTACCATTATAAAAGGCATTGCAATCACCATCTGTTCTATCAACTCTAGTTGTGAGAGGGTTATCCATTGCTGTAAATAAAGGGAATTTTGATTTCATAAAATCATGTACCTCATTGGCATGATAATAACAGGTCATATGACGTTCAGTAGCATCTGGCGAACTATGAGGAAAATTAACAAGAGCGGCAGCTCCAACGCCTGTCGGACTATAAGTTGCTGTTGTTGTTCCGCTAGCACCCGTTACTATTTTAATAAATTTCCCTTCCAATGAAATGGTTGGATTTACAGGTAAAGAACCAGGTACCGTTACATCACCATTCAAATCTGTGTAATAATTGGTTCCCCCAACATTTACTTTTAAATTTTTTAAAGGCAAATTTGCGATCGGACTAAATAAATTAGTAGGATAAGCATCTGCTTTCACATTAAATCCAATATTCACAACCTTGTTTTGACGATATAAGATATCACCTGTTACGGCATCTACATAAGTTAAGTATTTACCTGGTGTTTCTTTATCGTCTTGGGTATTCACAGTCACTTCATAAACTAATTTATATTCAAATTTGCCATTGCCTGGGTAAGGGAATATTTTTTGGTTGCTATTGATGGTAGTACCTGTGATAGGTGTTATAATAGCTTGCTCCGCTTTTTGAATAGCCGTTGCTGGTGTAATAACGGCAGTTAAATTAGGTATATTACGATGTGCATCAAGACCAGCCAATACAATTCTCAAATCTTGTGTAAACCTTACACCTACTCGGCTCCATAATACTTCAACACCGTTGTGGATTTGTTTAAAATCAACATGAATATATTTTCCATCATTAAAATTTCTTGTTAGAACCAATTCATTGATTGGTAAATTAAA
>DAOOQH010000287.1:0-3143 GCA_035388625.1 Chitinophagaceae bacterium
TTTCAATATGCAGGTATTTACAGTATTTGTAAAATTTGATGATTGCACCAATCCATTTTGAAGAATTAAGACGTAGTTTTTTTGCAAGAGTTTGCGGAAGCAATACAGATTGGATTTGCTTAAGCAAAAGATATCGAATACAACCTAAATGATTTTTATATTGTTTAAATAAATCATGGGTATAATTGCTGATTCTAAAATTTTTTTCCAAGGTGTTTTTACGCGCAATTTCCCATGTTTCAAAATTGGAAGGTAAATTGAGCAATCCCATTCCTAACCCAACTTCACAAAAGACTTTTACTATTTCTTCTTTCTCATCAAGCTTGAGAGGCCGTTCAATATATTCGAAAGATCGAATTGAGTAATCAATAAGCATATCTAATACATCACGATAGGCCCAATCTGGAATTTTATCATGACGTGATTCTTCAACTTTCGAATGAATTGAGCGAATATATGAGATTGTTTTTCTTGCTTTTTCATCTGAAGTAAACACAATTTGTTTAGCATAATGAACTGTTGAAAGCATTCTGCCTAAAGGATCTTTAGGAAGTTTACCCGTAAAATATAACCAATCAACAGAATTATGCAATGCAAATTCAGCAGAAGCACCAGCAAAAATGAATAGTATCATATCTTCTTCAGACCAAATATGTCTAACAATGGATCCGGGTTTCACAAATTGTTTATTCATAGTATGTAGTATTTTATTATTGGAATTGACTTTCACTAAAATCAATTGTTTTTTGGTCTAAGCTTTTTTGATCTGAGGTATGCATTTCCTGAAAAAAGGTAGAGAGACCCGTTGCTATCATTGAAGGTAAAGAAAATAATATGAATGAATTCCAATCACTAAAAAACGACTCTCTTAAAAATAATACCAGTAAAGTATTCACATAGAGGCCAATGAATATTGGAAGAAGAATTGTTAAAATTATTTTTTGTTCAGATGATTTGATATTGAGGGATTCAATAAATTGTAGAATAAGTTGAAATATAAGTATGAGTGGCAGTCCCGCAATGATAGAAATTAAAATTAGAATACTCAGTACTACAATAAGAAAACCCATTTCACCACCACCTTCATGATGAGTTATATTGATAACTAAAACACCAAGATAGACCAGTATCCAAATCAACAAATTATACAATTGAGCTCTTGACCAAATTTTAAATCCTTTCATAAAAGTACTTTGAAATACAAAGTAAATACATAAATGAATATAAGTTCAACAATTATGAAAATTTTATGGAATTTGAAAATGGACTACTTTGAAAATTCAACATTACCTTTTGTTTTCAATACATTATGCTATTTTAAAGAAAGCAATAAGAAATAAGAGAAATCAATTTCAATTAAATCAGGACATAAAAAAAGAGGATATTAAAATACCCTCTTTTTAAAATTAAGATTAAAAAACTATTTAACCATCTTCACTGTTTTCAATTTATCAC
Organism: Chitinophagaceae bacterium; assembly: GCA_035388625.1. GTDB lineage: Bacteria > Bacteroidota > Bacteroidia > Chitinophagales > Chitinophagaceae > OLB11. The sequence continues at coordinate 1,456 of DAOOQH010000287.1, forward strand.
CATTCAAAATATGAAGGATATAAACGCCACTTGGCAAATCAGATGTATTAAATTGGTGTGATAATTCTTGATTAGATAAACTTGTATTATAAACAGTTTTACCTGTAATATCCATTAACGTAATTGTTGTGTTTTGATCAGAATTATTTTCAAGTATGATATTGATCTGTTCCATAAATGGATTCGGCATTACTTGTGCGATCAATTCATTTGATTCACTTAATGTTGCTGGAGTTGTTTTATTAGCTACACTTGATACAATATTCACAGTATAATCTTCAACTTCACCATAAGAGAATGAACCACATGGTGATGAAATAGTTGAGTAGCTCATTTTAACTCTCATACGTCTTGCGCCAAGTGAAGAGCCAGCAGGTACAGTAAAGCTATTAGTAAAATTTCCTGCACCAGTTCGTGATGCACTTACTACAGTTTCACCTGCATCAACAAAATCACCATCATTATTATAATCAATATAAACTCTCCAATTTTCTTTGTAAACAGTTGAGCTGAAGCCTGCACTATAAGTGATTGTATTTGAAGTACCACGTACTAAATTGGTTGATAGACCAGTATTAATATAACCTCCAGTTTCTTTATTTGAGGTACGAGAAATAGATCCTAATTGAACATTATCTATCCATTCCATATTATTATTATTACCATTAGAAGCACAATAAGTTACAGTTGACACAGCTGAAGTAGTAGCGGTTAGTATTGCAGAGTAGTTGCCAGTACCTGAAGCACAAGTGGCGTTTACTTGATATTCATAAACAGTACTAGCTGAAAGTCCTGTGATTGCTTTCGAATTTGTGGTTGAAGTTGTTGTTGTCCATGTTGAGGTTCCTTGTTGACGTGTTTGAATTGAATAAGAGGTTGCTCCAGAAATAGCAGCCCAATTAATAGTAAATCCACTTGATGTAATAGCAGATGAACTTGGAGATGGTGTGCCGCAAGTAGTTAATGTAGTAAAGCTTTGTGTGGTTGAATTATTAGCACATCCATCTTGACGAACTCTCCAATTATAACTTGTTGCAGAATTTAAACCTGTAAAAGTATAATTCGTTGCACTTACTAAAAATTCAGGATCCCAAGTAGATGATGATGCTAATTTTGTTGAAAGATAATAGTCTGTAACACCAGCAATACTGCCCCAATTGGCGGTTGCTGAAGTTAAAGTAATTCCAGAAGTTGATAAACTTCCAGGCGCTTGACAATTATATTGAACAGAAATAGTATCTAAACGATTGTGATGACCATTGTTTGTGCTGACTTCAAAACTTAAAATTGTACCTACAGGTGTTAAAGGATCAAGTGTATAATTGAAAACATCATTCACCGATTGGAATGTAGTCAATGTTCCAAATGTTTTGGCAGCATCAATTGATGTAACAAATGAAGAAAGCGGAGAAACGGTAACAGTATATGAAGCTGGGAGGATACTGAAATTTTGAATACTAAATGGAACAGTTCCGTTTAAACCAGTTACAGTGGCCGTTTGAGTTGTTGTTACTTTTGCAAATGGTGCAGTTATTTTAAGCATGTTTTTATTCATCACGATCATTGAATTACATAAAGGAATGATACGTGAAGCTGCAGGCCAAAATCCATCAGTTGATAAACCAACTTCAGGTGTAAAGCCATACATTTTTCCTTTAGTGGTTTGTTCTGCATACGACCAATCTTCG
>DAOOQH010000288.1:0-3128 GCA_035388625.1 Chitinophagaceae bacterium
TATGCCCAGTTAGAAAAACTTTTTTGCCCTGAAAATATTTTCTTAGATAATTAAACTTTACCATTTCTTCCAAATAGGGTTTGTTTCCCAAAGTGTTTCAAGCTCTTCTTTATCACGCATGGTATCCATACATTTCCAAAATCCTTTATGACGGTAACCTACAATTTGTTTGTCAGCTGCCAAATCGTACATAGGTTGTCGTTCCCACATCACTGTATCTAAATTGTCGTTGGTTAAGTAATTTTTTATTTCTGGTTGAAGTACAAAAAAACCTCCATTTATCCATGTTCCGCTATCTTCTGGTTTTTCTTCAAATTGATTTACGGTTCCATCTTCTTCCATATTCACCACACCAAATCGACTACTCGGTTGAATCGCAGTCATGGTACAAACCTTACCATGATTTTTATGAAATTGAATTAATTGATTGATATCAACATCAGAAACGCCATCGCCATACGTTAGCATAAAAGGTTCGTTATTGGTATACTCGAGCACTCTTTTTAAACGTCCACCCGTCATGGTATCCACACCTGTATCAATCATGGTTATTTTAAATGGCTCGGCATTTGCATTGTGAATTTCAACTTTATTATCTTTTAAATCAACAGTCACATCTGCATTATGTAAAAAATAATTTGTAAAATATTCTTTGATCATCCAACCCTTATAGCCACAGCAAACAATAAATTCGTTGTGACCATGGGCGGCATAAATATTCATGATATGCCAAAGCATTGGCTTTCCACCAATTTCAATCATAGGCTTGGGACGAAGGTGACTTTCTTCAGAAATGCGTGTTCCTAATCCTCCAGCAAACAAAACTACTTTCATATTTAATTAAATTGAATAACCAATGTATTTAAAGGCTTGTAAATAAAGGCGCAAGATATAAAAACTAAATTCCTTTTGGAAGAAAAAATATTGTTAAATGAAACTGCCGAATGAATTGATTTTTTTACTAGTTTTACCAAATGAGAGCGATAATTGTAGACGATGAAATAACAAGCTCGCAGGTTTTAGAAGAATTAATTAAACACTACCTACCCCAATTACATATTATTGCTGTATGTAATAAACCCTTGGATGCTGTGTCTAAATTAGCCACTATGAATCCTGATCTTGTTTTTATGGATATAGAATTGCCAGGCATGAGTGGTTTTGATATTCTTGAAAAAATCAAGAATATCAATTTCGAAGTTATTTTCACCACTGCTCATATTCAGTATGGTATTAAAGCGATTCAATTTAGTGCTATCGATTACTTACTGAAACCAATTAATGTGGATGAACTTAAAACTGCTGTTCAACGAGTGCAAGATCATCGGGCAGTTTCGAATCCAATGGAAAAAATTAAAAACTTATTTGAAAATGTAAAACTTTTAAATAATAATGATCCGTTCAGCCGTGTTGCGTTTCCAACCGCTGATGGATTAAAATTTATTTATCTGGATCAAATTTTACATTGCATGGCTTCAAATAATTATACTCATATTTATCTGACAAATAACGAAAAAATTTTAATATCTAAATCTTTAAAGGATGTAGAAAATATTTTACCAAGCACAGGTTTTTGTCGAATACATAATTCCCATCTTGTCAATTTAAAATATATCCGTAAATTAATTAAAGGAGATGTCAATCTTTTAGTAATGAATGACAATACAGAATTAGAAGTGAGTCGACGAAAAAAAGATGAATTAATAAAAATTCTTAACCTCTGACGATTATTTCATAATTTGCACTTAACAATTTAGTCATGAACAAATTTTTTGCATTTCTTGTAGCGGTATTCTTTCATGGTCAAATAGATGCCCAAAAAATATTTTCAGAAGGTGTTATCAAATATGATGTCTATGTCAATCAACTTGATAAACCAGAAGGCATTTATATTGTGACTGTTAAAAATGGATTTATCAAGCGTGAACTTGTAATGAATAGTGGCTTTAATAATATTATATTTTATAATCATAAAACGGGCATCACCACTTCATTAAATGTTGATCAAGGTAATAAATATGCATTAGAAATGTCGGCAGCTGAAGTACAAGCCAAAAATAGTCGATTTAACAAAGCAGTTTTTACACCAACAAACGATAAGAAAAAATTTGCTGGATATTCATCGACCTCTTCAAAAGTACAATATACAAATGGCGAAAGCGCTTTGTTTTATTACACAACAGATTTACTTCCTCCAAATGAATCGTTCAATATCATGTTCCCTAATTTACAAGGCATCCCTTTGGAATATGAAGTAAAGTCAAACGAAACAACAACTATAAAATTTGTTGCAACTCAAGTTGAAACTAAAAGTATCGATTCAAAAATATTTGATATCCCAAAGGATTACAAAATTGTTACCCAACAAGAACTTCAACAAATTAAATAATCATTTAGGCAATGGCATTTTGAATATGAGCCAAATGATGATTGCCATGCCAAGCATATAAACAGATTACATCTTTTATAGAAAATGTACGTTTATATTGATTATGATAATAGGTTCGATTGAGTTGCTCATCATTTAAAGAATCAATCAACTTCATTATTTTTCTATGCACAGCAAATAAAAGTGTAATTGAATTATTAAAGGGCAAATCATAATCTGCCGTTTCGGCCCAAGCGGCTTCATCATAAGGTTTTATTTCTGGACTTTGTTCGGTGAGTGCAAATTTAATCCTCATTACACAATTCATATGGCTATCTGCGCAATGATGTATCACTTGATTTACTGTCCACCCACCTTCACGATATCGTTTATTCAATTGATCGATATCAAGATGTTGAACAATATGCTCTAATCGCATAGGAAAAGTTTCAATCGCTAATTTATATTGCTTTAATAATTCAGGTGTATACAATTCCGGATACTTGCATTCACCAATAGGATAACGTTGCGGATCGACAGACATGATAGGATAAAATTTTAGAAATGCAAATTAGATATTTTTTCATTTATTTCTGCTATCAAAAATCCAAGTCTGTTCAAAATGAATGATACAACACGAAGTCTTAATTCTATTCTAATTTACTAATGTATTAAAATAAAACAATATCAAGCTTACTCATTACTTGATTTATCTAATTCAATCAAAATTTTATTGACATCCTCTTCGGTTGATGTTAAT
>DAOOQH010000289.1:0-3116 GCA_035388625.1 Chitinophagaceae bacterium
CAAAGAGTGTTAAGTTTCCAAATTAAAAACAATACACCGAACACCTTAGGCGCGTATGAACATTTTAGGGTTTTTGCTTTACCAAATGATTATTTTTCTGGATTCTTTTCATTGGCACCTGGTGCAACAAGTTCAGTAATTACTCATATCATTCCAAATACAATCCCATCTGGTAGTCAATATTGTTTCACCGAAAATGTACATTGGTATTATTCAAATGGTCATACGTGCGATTCAATTTGTTATGCTGATACCGTTTGCTTAACTGTACCTTATTGTGGTATCTATCCTGGCGGTGATACAATTAAATCCGGTTACGGTGGCGGTGGCTCAACAATTGGTAGTGGCATGGGTAAATTAATAGACAACTTTTATTCAGGTTCAAATGAAGAAAGTGCTATTAATCTTTATCCGAACCCAACTGATGGATTATTGCATATTGAATCACCTTATTCTGAGCAAGGCATTCAAACAATAAGCATAAAAGATATGTCGGGTAGGGAAGTGTATTTCAGGAAAGCCGAAAATTCACATCGTGAGACACTGAATATTTCTCATATTCCAACTGGTATTTATATTGTCACCATAAATAACACTAAAAATTTTAGACTCATTAAGAAGTAAAAAATTTAGGTTATAGAAAAAAGGCTGCCTCTCTTTACAGGGAGGCAGTTTTTTATATAAGATGACTCCAATAAATAATTTGTTAGATGTCAAAAACCAGAACTCGAAACGATTTTTATTACGGATGATTAGAAAAAATAAACCCATTAATATTGTTTTCAACAATGGGTCCATCTAATAAATCAACATTGCCATCACCATTTATATCTGTTGCAAAATAGCCAAATTGAAATGAATTGATATCATTTTCTAAAAGCGAAAAATCTAACAAATCAATGTTCTCATCTTGGTTGATGTCTCCCGAATAAAGTGCCCAAATACCATTGTCTATCTCTTTTAAATTATTTCCGAAAGCCTTATTAACTGCAGTGGTAAAGTCGTAGGCATTCTCATACAAATTCATTGTCATCGGATTGCTACTCCATGTTTCAATTGCATTTCGGTGTCTTAATGCGATATAATTTGATTGCCCCTGAAAGGTATATGGAATTTGTACATTGAGTTTTCCGTCAACTTGTAGTACACCCTTTGTTGTATGAATAGTTTGATATGGCCAGGTTGTTGTATGAATATCTACAAACATAGTATCTACATCAGAAATTGAATTGTTCTGACCTTGATTTGAAAGGACAGGTTGCATCATTCCAGAAGTATTATAATATCCTTGTATGAAAGCTTTAATGTGAATCGGAATGGGTGGTAATTCGAAATGACTCCATTGTCCATTGAAATTTTTTACTCGGAATGCAATTTTATGTGCGTTCGTTAAATAGGATGATGGAATTGAAAGTGAAATAGTTTCATCCACCGTATCTGCGATGGAAATTGAAATGGGGGTCCCGTTTCCAACACCTAGGTCATTATCAATTATATATTCTGCCGCTACAATGGGATTGTATGCCGGATTTGTATCATCAACAATAAATGTTCTATTTTCGAAAAGTCCCCAATCACCTTGCGAGTTTTTTACTCGAATGCCAATTAAGTGATGACCTTCCGATAAATTGGAGGGAGTTGGAATGGCGATTGTATGTATTAATGTGTCAGCAGAAACAATATTCAGTGGATTTGCATTTCCAATACCTGGATCACTATCAATAAAATATTCTGCCGCAACAATAGGGTAGGTTGGAATGGGCGGTGCTAACACATCAACAAAGATGGTTGTAAAATGTCCCCAATTTCCTAGACTGTCTTTTACTCGTATTCCGATATTGTGATTTCCGGGATCTGTATTGCTTGGGATGTTGAATGATGCAAATTGATTAATCGTATCCATACTTGAGATTGAAAATGGAATCGCATTACCAAGTCCAGGATCTGTATCAATAAAAAACTCTGCATTGGTTATCGGTCCAGTTGCAATATCGTTACGAGTTACATCAAATAATCTATTCTCAAACAATCCCCATCCGAAGTTGCAAGCATGCGCACGAATGGCAATCGTGTGAATGCCTTCATTTAAAGTTGACGGAATATTGATTGCACTAATCATAGAAATTGAATCTAAACTTGAAGATGATACATTAAGTTGTATTCCTTGTCCGGTTGATGGGTCTGCATCAATGAAATATTCAAATTGGTCAGTAGTTCCAGGAACAATATTTGGATTTGAGTCATTACAATCTGAGCTGTTTGTGGCGTAACCAATAGGGGCATCATTTGCATTGGATGCACATACCATTTGTAATTGATTGATATCTCCATACCCATCTGAATCAGCATCGACATAAAAAGGATATGTTTGATGAACCATTGAATCGTTGTCATCGCAATCAGTATTGTCAGTGCTGTATCCAGTTGGTACTGTGCAAGCAATGATTGTTTGAGATGGATTCCCATAACCATCATTATCAGTATCAAGATAATATGTGGTTGTACCTGATGTGCAATATGTGAAACTTTTTCTGTTGGTTAAACTCCAACTTCCATTCGCATCTTTCGTTCGTATGAACAATGTATGATTGCCTGATGATAGTCCAAGTAAATTGATGGTCGATAAAAGACTGTTGAAACTTGTATCCGCCGTTAATGACAATTGGTAACCATTTCCAAAACCAGGGTCAGTATCAAAAAAGTATTCTATGGCTGTCAACACAGGTTGTGTTGTATTCAATAAAAATGCACTTTTGTAAAATGTAGATCGATTGGTTAAACTCCAATTTCCTATCGCATCTTTGCTTCGAATATAGAATGTATGAAGTCCACTGCTTACAGAACTATAGTTGATGGTAATTTGTTGGTTTTGTAAAATGGTGTCAGGACTTACCATTACTTGAAATCCATTTCCGAATCCTGGGTCTGTATCGAAAAAATACTCAATACTTGTAATTTGTTGTGCTTCAGTTTTAAGTATCAAACACAATAACACTACAAAACATGCTATATATTTTAATAGGGTGTTCATGATTATTGATTTGATCTTGTACTTATTGTAATGGTACCTGAATTAGTCTGAATCACATTCGGAACTATTAAGTCTGAAATACTAG
>DAOOQH010000290.1:0-3100 GCA_035388625.1 Chitinophagaceae bacterium
GTTGAAGTTGACGGTCTGTTGATGGTTGTATAAGCAAGTGCACCTGAATAAGGACCAACATGAAGTGCAGCCTCAGCAACAGGTGCGTTGTCAATGTTAACCATTGCAGCATTGGAAGCTAATACATTTGTTACACCAGGTCCTATTCCAATATGCCCACCTTGATTTAATTGAAAAGTTTTTTGGAATGTGCTACCATCATAAAATCCAATATTATCAGTTGGTGTTCCAAAATTCTGTAAAAGATACCATTTATCTTGCCCACCTCTTCTAAAAATAAGATTTCCATTTGAAGTACCTGTTTCTTCAATTGCTATAGAAGGATTTCCACCTGCAACATGTAATTTATATCCTGGGTCTATTCCAATACCTACTCTACCATTACCTTTTACTCTCATCAATTCAGCTGATGTTGTAGTAGATGATGCTGCATAAAATACGTGGTCTGAGGCTATATCATCAGTTTGATAACGTAAAGTACTTCCATTTAAACCAAATCCATAAAATTCATGTTCATTATTTGCTGCCTCATACAAAACAATTTTACGATTACTAACACCATTATCGAATTGCAATTTCGCATTTGGTGTAGTAGTTCCAATACCAACATTACCCCCCATAAAAGTGGCTACTGTATTTCCTGAACCAGCTAAACCAACATATTTAGTTGCTGTTGCCATAGTCGCGCCATTTGAAAACATACCGCCAAATCCACCTGCGCCATTGCCATTTTGATGGCCCCAAACACCAATATTTAGCAACCCAGCTGGCGAAGTTTGATAGCCTGCTAATAAAGCTTTTGCATATTCAGTAGGAGCTCCAGGAGCTCCTGTGCTATTTGATTTTACACTTAGTGCTGCAGATTCTCCTCCTGCGCCAGCATTACTATGAATGGTAGCTACTCCATTACCGGTTCCCGTTGCGGTAGGTTGATCAATTTGAAATTTTGAAGCAGGAATATTTGTCCCGATACCAACATTTGTGCCATTATCAAAAATTTGTGAATTGCCAAAGTTGAACCATTGGGTGTATACTTAGGAACAAAATTTGTTGTACCACCAACACTTGTAATTGATGGGGTTGTCCATGCTCCTAATCCTGCGGCATCTGAAGTCATCACTTTACCTGCACCTGGTGCGCCACCCGTTACTTTAATTTGTCCATTTACCTCAACACGAGCTGTTGCTGCTCCACCCAAAGGCAAACCAAAACCAACATTACCAGTAGTTCCATTGATTGTCATACGAGGTGTTTGTGTAAAAGGAGACACTGTAAGTGAATTACCGAATATCATATCGCCTCCGCAGTTTACTACAAACGGACCAGTTAATGAGTTAATACCTGCCATATTATTACGTGAAATTCCCATAAAGGTTCCGCCGTAATTTTTACCAAATTTTACAAAATCAATTTGACCTAAAGTAGAATCTTCATTTTGAATACGGAAGGCTGAACGGCTTGTACCAGCAGCATTTGTAGTACGAATACACCAATCAGTATTGGCTGGTCGACGAGATTCGAATGTATAAAGTGGTGTTGTAAAACCTAACGCAACACCAGAGCCATTATCGTACAACATAGAATTTGAATTAACAACGCCACCGGCACTTGTTTTTTCAATAAAATTACTAGTAGCACGAGTGTTTCCCCCACTTGTTGATCCATTGATCGTTTCACGTGATACTCCTGCTTTATCTGCATAGATTGCATAAGGGACAGATAATAATTGTGTTGTACCTGCATCTACATAGTTTGTACCGCCTGTTGGGTCAATAGCCACTTTGATATACTTATTGCCTGTTTCCCATTTAACTGTTTTCATTTCTCCTATAACAGCTGTACCATTGCCAATTTGCAAGGTGTATAAACCGAATTCATTAGTAGTTACCAATTGAGTTTCTTCATATTCAGCAACTGTTGCATCGGCAGTTGGCAACACAGTTAATTTCAATGCAAGCTTTTGTTTCGCCATTGCATTTCCTTGTGCATCGCGCGCAATTCCTTGGTAATTAAATTTTTGTGGCACTTGTGCCATTGCCGTGCCTACAAAAAGCAGGAGCGACATAAAGAGTGTAATTTGTTTCATCATCTGTTTCATAATAATCTTTGTTTAAATGTTTGATTGAATTTTGTTTAGTGTAATTTTTGAATTTTAAAAGAAAGTGTATTCTCCTGCGAATTTTTGGTTGCACGTTGAAGTATGAGATAATAAGATCCTGCCGCTAGAGCTGATAAATTAAGAGAATATTTATTGCTTCCAATAGCCTGCTCTTCATTTTTGCGAAGCACAACACGACCTGTTGCATCTAAAAGTTGAAAAACAACTTGATCTGCAATGGCATCATTTGTTTCAATAAATAAAAGGTTTTCGGTAGGATTTGGATACACTTTGATTTGATCTGCTAAATCATCAAAATGTGATTGCACAACTTGTCCATCATTGCTCGATGAATTGGGTTGTGGTTGTAAATAACCTTGCGTTACAATCAGGTTATTGTTTCTCTCGGTAGTAACAAGTGTCATTTCTCCTATTGAATAATCAAAAGTAACTCCATTAATCACCGCCGTATTGCTTGCGGCATTGATTGTTGTTTGAGCATAAGTAGTTGATGAAAATCCAAGAAAAACCGTGACAAGTAAAAGGGATAAGAATTGTGTTTTGTTCATAATGTATAATTTTGAACAAAAATACTGAGTGTTAAAATAAAAAAAAGTGACCAATGAGTAAGTGGTCACTTTTGAATATAATTTGGTTTGAATTGAAGGAAATTCGGTTTCCTACCTTATTAACGTTAAATCGCCTTTTAAGAAATCGGTTTTCCCTGTTGGATAGGCAACGCGCATCATATAGTAATAAACGCCTGTATCTTGTTCTTGTCCTTTATACTTGCCATCCCAACCTTTATGAATATCATTTGTATAAAATACTTCATTCCCCCATCGATTCACAATTCTAAACTCTTGTACATTAATTAATTTACGAGTTGTTACTTTAAAAATATCATTCAATCCATCACCGTTCGGCGAAAAAGCATTTGGTACAAAAACATCTTGCATAATCACTTTAATGCGAACAGTGTCTGTTTTCGGGCAACCGGTT
>DAOOQH010000291.1:0-3087 GCA_035388625.1 Chitinophagaceae bacterium
GAGCTTCTTTTCAAAAAAATTGAAGACGAGCAAATTGTTTTTCAAACCGAAAAATTAAAAAATGGCTTAATACTCTCTGCTCAAGAACAAATGGCAAATACGCCCAAGGAAAATAATATTCCATCTCTTAAACCAACAATTGAATTCGATGATTTTGATAAAATTGATTTACGAGTAGGAACCATTATCCATGCGGAAAAGGTTGAAAAGGCAGATAAACTTTTAAAGTTAAATATTGATTTAGGTTTTGAACAACGAACAGTAGTAAGTGGTATTGCAATGCATTATTCTCCAGAAGAAATTATTGGTCTCCAGGTCACAGTGGTTGCAAATTTAGCACCGCGAAAAATGCGAGGTATTGAAAGTAATGGCATGATATTAATGGCTGAAAATGCTGAAGGTAAATTAATTTTTATCAACCCTCATGGCGAAGCATTGAATGGAAGTGGTGTAAAATAATATTGCAGATTCATTTACAGTCTTCATGAAATTGCGAATAATAGCAAAGCAATGGTAACGAATGAATAAATAGATTGGATAACAAGAATTTTGGTGTAATTTCATTGATATAGTAAAAATGAACAGCATTGAAATTTGGAAATTTATTGCGGGATTAGGTTTCTTCCTTTATGGGATGGGCCTTTTGGAATTAGTTTTAAAAAATAATTCGAGTCGGTCAGTTAAATTATTTCTTAAACGAAATACACAAAGTTTATTTAAGTCAATTACTGGTGGAGCTCTTATCACTGGCTTAGTTCAGAGTAGTTCTGTGGTTTCGCTCATTGTACTTGCTTTTGTTGAGTCGGGTATCATAACTTTCAAAAATGCGTTAGGTGTTATATTAGGAACTAATCTTGGCACTACACTAGATAGTTGGATAGTAGCTAGCATTGGATTTAAGTTTGATATGCTTAACTTTTCATTTCCCATTATTGGTATTTCATCGCTTGGTTTATTCATCTTCGAAAAGAAAAAAAGTTTAAAGGCATTATTTTCAATTCTTTTGGCATTAGGCATTTTATTTCTCGGCCTAAGTTATATGAAGGAATCGGCTTTAGTCTTAGTAAAAGCATTTGATATTGCTTCGTATACGCATTATGGTATTTTAGTTTTTGTATTAATTGGATTTATTATCACAACCATTATACAGTCAAGTTCAGCAACAATAGCCATTACATTAACTGCTTTGTATTCGGGGGCACTTGGTTTTTCAGATGCGGCGGCAGTTGTGATTGGATCAGAAGTTGGTACATCAATTAAAATTTTATTATGGGGAATGAAAGGTGGCGCAGATAAAAAAAGAGTGGCGTGGTCAAATTTTTATTATAATTTATTCACCACATTAATAGCCTTGCTACTTTTAAAATGGTTAGTTTATTTTATCGAAAATATTATCCATATCAATAATAATTTAATTGGTCTCGTATTTTTCCAAACATCGATCAATATTATTTCAATTATATTATTTATCCCTTTCATTCGAGTATTTACAAAATGGATGGAGAAAAAATTTATTCAGAATGATAGCGGTCATCATACTTATTTTTCACTTAAATCACCTTTGGTTTCTGTTATGGTTGCTGATTCAATTAAGGGAGAAGCGGATTTATTATTTAGAAAAACACTTGAATTTATTCAATCAATTCTTGTTCATCATCAAAATAAAGACTTGAGTTTATTAGAAAAAATAAATGCAAATTCAACAGAGAAAATAGAAACTGAATATATCAAGTTGAAACAAACTGAAGGTGATATACTTGATTATTATACTAATTTAGATAAGGAGGATTTGGTGGAGGTGGATTTAAATCAAATTCACAATGCAATACATGCCATTCGATCTATGATATACGCGGCAAAATCAGTTCATGATATTTTTCATAATTTGATTGAATTTAATTCTTCAGCGCATGATTTACTTCATTCACAAATAAATGAAATTCAAACATCATGGTTATCCTTTCAAAAAGAAATAAATATAATTTGGACCGAATCCATAGTCCAAACTGATGCAATCGACAAACTAGTCGAACGAATCAATCAACATGAAAAGGAAGATAATTTACTCATCATGAAAGAATTAAGAAATGATCAATTGAGCGAATTTGATTCATCTACTTTATTAAATGTTCATCGTGAAATAATATCATCGAAAAAAGCATTACTAACCGCGAGTCAATTATTAAAAGGAAAGAATTAAAAAATCAATACGAATTGATTACTATAAATCATCAGTGATAAAACATATTGGCAAAATACATCCTATATTTAATTTGAAAGTTTATCTTAGAGTTCAAAATAATTATGTGTTACGACGTTGCTTCAGGAATTCGATCAGCGCTTAAATACGCCAAGCATCGCAGTGATGATCCAGCAATGATCGCTTCATTAGAAATTCAATTGGAATTATGGTTAACATCTAATGTGGCATACTATCAAATAAGTGGATATGCTTATCCTCCACTTCTTGTATTTACAAATGATCAACCATTCAAGCCTCAGTTTTTTCAATGGGGATTAATACCACATTGGGTTCAATCAAAAGTGATCGCAAACACAATACGAAATCAAACGTTGAATGCGAGGGCAGAAACTATTTTTGAAAAACCATCCTTTAAAAATTCAGCAAAATACAAACGTTGTTTAATTTATATCGATGCATTTTATGAATATCATCATGCAAATAAAAAAGTATATCCGTTTCATATTTCATTGAAATTGGATGAACCGATCATTTTAGCTGGATTATGGGATGAATGGCTTGATACAGAAACAGGCGAATTAATTCAAACGGTTTCCATAGTAACCACTAAAGCCAATGAAGTGATGTCTCAAATTCATAACAATCCTAAACTGATTGAACCTCGAATGCCTGCAATACTGGGGCGCGATAAGCAGAATGAATGGCTTAAACCTATTGATCATGAAGATGAAATTTTTAAACTATTACATCTACTAGAACCTATTGAATCTAATTTGCTTAAGTATCATACGGTAAGACGGTTAAAAGGAAAAGAATCTGTTGGCAATACTAAGGAGGCTGAGCTTGAATATATTTATCCTGAATTATTGCTAAAGGTTGAGGTA
>DAOOQH010000292.1:0-3009 GCA_035388625.1 Chitinophagaceae bacterium
TTGAGCTTGCCAGCATGACCCGTAATTGGCCAACCTCCATATTTATTATGCAAGGCGTAGGTCCAAGGAAATATGAGAATAAAGATGGAAATAATACCAAGGCTATAGCTAATAATCGCTCGATTGAAAGATATTTTTTGATGTCGGTAAAACCAATATAAACTCAAACCAAAATGAATGATGAAGAAAAACAAACTATATGCTTTTGCATAAAAACCAATACCCATGATAACACCACATAAAATGGAATGAATATAATTTAACTTAAATGGTTTCGACCAAAGTACAAGTAAATAGAGAATAACAAAAATGAGTTGGAGCACATCGCCAAACATTTGGAAATAAACAAAATAAACCATGGCAATAGATAACGCCATCATCAATATTGTATAAATTATTTTTTTTATTTGAAACCTTAGAAATAAAAAATGAACGAGTACAATGACAATTGCACCAAAGATAAAATTCAACGCTTTTGCAACCTTCCACGCATCCAGACCTTGTTGAATAAAAGGCGCAATCAACCATGAATTTAAAGGACTCCAAAGTCCATTTACACTCGCTTGAAAATCTTCATTCACCCTCCGCGCAATTGTTAGATAAGCAATAGCATCACTATCTAATATATAACCCAAATAAGGATGAAGTAAAATCCAAACTAATAAATACGCCATCAAAGAAAGCGGAAGCGTGATGTATTTAGACCAATTGAGCATTTAATTTGCTAAAATACTCAAATGATTGACACAATCTACTTCCGTACCAACTAAATAGTTCACCATCAACTAAAAAAAGTTTACAGCTTGGTAAAATGTTTTGAAATTCGTCAATATGTTTTTGCTTAAAAGGGTAGGGCTCACTTGAAAGTAAAATGACTTCAGGGTTTAGTTCAGTTATATCATTCATACTTAAAATTGGGTAACGCGATTTATCTACACAATTATTAAACCCCGCTTCTGTTAACATCGAATCAATGAACGTTGTTTTGCCAGCAACCATATAAGGATCTTTCCAAATTAGATAGAGCGTCTTGAGATTTGTTTTGGTAAAGGTTGCATTTGATTTGGCAATCTGAATACTTTGTACAATTGATTCAGATTCAGCAACCTTGTTTACCAGTTTGCCAATATCTTTTATCATATTCAATGCATCATCTAAATTATAGATATCACTCAAATAAACTGGATATTGTTTCTGCAATTCTTCAATTTGCTCTTTTGTATTTTCTTCTTTATTGGCAATTATAAGATCGGGTTGTAACGAATGAATTAAATCGATATTTAAATTTTTTGTGCCACCAATTCGTTTTTTAGATTTATACCATTCATGCGGATGAATACAAAATTTGGTAATCCCAACTACTTCTTCATTTAAACCAAGATCATACAATAACTCAGTTTGAGAAGGTACCACAGAAATAATTCGTTTAGTCGACATGGGTTTCAATTTCTTCTGATTCATTAAAATGCTGGCGATAAAGCATCAACATAATAATGGCAAAAATTAAATCGGCTGGAAAAAATACATCGCCAATACATCGCCAAAAATATACTTACCAAAAAATAGTTTCATTGCTAATTCATAAAACATGAAGGAAATATAGAGAAAAAAACTCCATCTTTTTTTAAAATAAATGCCAGCCCAAGCAAGTGTAAATAGTAACTGAAATATAGGTCGAAGATGATAAATACTCCAACCTGCATAATCAGAAAACATGGTATAGAAACCATGAAGGGTGATGGCTAAATGAAAGGCTAGAATAGCAAGTATAAGAATTCGGATATAATTTTTAGGCATTTATGATTCGGTGTTTTGTAATGAGTCTGTTGTTTTTACTTTTAGTTTTTTCTTTTTGGATGTAAAGAAATCGGATATGCTATTAAATACTTTTTTGTATGAAAGTCCCATTCCACCTTTAATATTATTTTCGCCTTCGGCATTGTAATTGGTTGTTCTAAATGCATTCACGCGTAAACGACCATCATCGGTTACTAAATATTGTGCTTTAAAATCACCTCCAATATTTACAGTACTTGTTCCTTTTGATGTTATATTATTTCTATCAACATCCACGTTACTACCAAAGTCAACAACCACGCGTTCTTTAAATAATTTAGTAGAGATGCCTACATTAAACTGATTGATATTTGATTGGTTTTCATTTAATGAATAGGTTTTGTAATCTATATTTAGAGAAACATTTTTTAAGCCTGTAACTTCACTAAATACATTGGTTAAACTTGAGGAGAGGGCATTACTAATTACATCAGAAGCAGTAGCCAAACCACCACGTTCATAACTTCCGGTTCCTAAACCTGCTGAACCTTTAAACTCGCCAAGTAGCAATAGAACACCTGCTTGAGATACCAATTCAATTTCGTTATTTCTAATTTGTGTGAGCTTTTCGTAAGCTAATGAACTGATTGCTTTATTATTGGGTTGTGTAATATCGAATGTAATATCGGGCGTTGATAAAGCATTTTTTAAGGATAATGAAATATAGGTATCATATTTTTTCTTTGCTTCTTCAAGTTCGGTTGGATCTACGTTTAATCCTTGAATTAGTGGTAGTAAGGGCAATTGGTTAGGCACTTTATAAATGGCGGCTACATCTAATTTGGCATCAAGTGGATCGCCATTCCAAACAATTTTACTTCCTTCATCAATGGTAAAGGTTCGCGGAAATACCCCTCTAAAATTAAATTCATATCGCCCTTCTGTAATGGCATAAGTCCCAAACATCTTCATCGAATTTCCCATATCTAAACTCAAACTAATATCACCATTTCCTTTGGCTATTATTTCCTCACGAGTATTTTTATCTAAAATAATATAAACCTCTGCATCAGGTGTTGCTTCGATATTCATATTGATTTTAAAATAGTTCGACGATTTTTTCTTTGTAATAGCATTTTGATCTTTTCCAATTTGCACAAAATCGATATAATCATATGTAGATGCATCACCTGAAGAACTAATTGGCATATGAAAACTTGAACCTTTTAAAGG
>DAOOQH010000293.1:0-2972 GCA_035388625.1 Chitinophagaceae bacterium
CAACTATATTGACATTACAGCATCCACTCGTAACCATGCCATCGATACCTACTACTTAGCTGAAGATGGGTTGCATTATTCGGCAAATGAATATAAAATTTGGGCAAATGAATTGATAGAAAAATACAAATCAATTCATAAGATATAATAGATCATTTACCAGATTTTATGTCATTAAAAAGGCGATCGATTTTATCTTTTTTTAATATTTTTTGTCCTTGAATACCCTCAGCAATTAGCCTTTCACCACTATACGCTTTAAAGGAAGTAATGATTTCATTTCGCTCAGTAATTTCTTCAAAAGTTGCAATAAACAAAATCTCTTCCCCCACAAATGCTGGACTTTTATGTTCAACTGAAATCCTTGTACCAATCCCCTCTTCCTCTTCTTCTTTCATTTCAAGTACAAATATTCTACCACTCCATTCGGCATCTCTTGCAATGGCAAAAGTTGAATACACTTCATGTACCGTGCCACTTTCAAAAGAAGCAATTTCATTATGTTGTATCACCTTCTTGTATTGAACTTGATCGCCCTTTTTAAAAACATTTTTCATTCATCAAAAGTAAAAAAAAGCATGAACAAAATTGAAGCAATAATTTGATAGAAATCCTAACAATCTTATCTCACTATAAAATCACTCTCCGAAAATCATAGAATAAGAGCATTAACTATACATGATATCAATCATTTTATTTAAACCCTTTACTGCCTACCTTTGTAAATCAATATCATTGCGATATACATATATCAATCACTTTTTAAACAGTATCAAATGGAAAATATTTTCGCTAAGGTTGAAGAACTATCATCTAGTTTAAAAGCCTATGTTGATATCCGAATCAAAGAATTCAAATTTGAAATTGCAGAAAAAACATCCGACTTATTATCCTTTCTCATAGCAGGTGCATTTTTAATGGCTGTATTTTTGTTTGGATTACTATTTCTTTCCTTATCAGCATCCTTTGCTTTAAATGAATGGCTAGGTAATTCATGGATTGGATTTTTAATTGTTGCTGTATTAGATATGTTGATCGGAATGATGGTTTGGAAAAACAAAACAAAAATTATTAAAATCCCTATTATGAATGCTATCATAAAAAGATTATACAATAGCAATGAAAAAAATTAAAGATATTACCCAACTTCAAATCGAACGTGAGGCAATTCAGAATGAGAAGAATTTATTGGAGCAAAAAATCCAATCTGAATGGACAGGTCTCAAACAATCGATGAATCCTTCCGAAATTGTTTCTCACTCTTTTAGCGGTCCTCTTGCCCAAAAAACACAAGAACTCATTCAAGATGATAGTATCATAAAAAGTGTACTCACTTATGGACTTGCATTAGTTGGGAAGAAAATTGCAGACAAGCTTGTTGACAAAATAAAATCCAATGCGCATCAAAAGAATGCTGACAATTTAGATATCCAATAAAATATAGGTCTGCTCATTGCCTATTAACCATAGGTTTTAACAATCATCAAAACTGAATTAGAAAATAAATTGAACTTAATTTAGATGCTTTTCTAAACTTCAATTTACTTTTCTCATTTGAATGAAACGACCTTGGAATCTTGTTGATTGTTCAGTTTATAGTCTAAGTACTTCCTTAGAGGGTAACCACAATATGAATATTTGCACCTATGTAACACCTATCAACATGAATCCAAAAATTTATGCCATAGCTGTTTACCATAACACCCAAACACTTCAAAACATTCAATCATCAGAATATTGCGTATTGCAAATTTTATCAGATCAACAATACAAATTAGTGAATGTACTAGGTAAAAAATCAGGTTTTAAATACAATAAAATAAATTATCTAGTGCGAAGAAAAATGATTCACGATTGGCAGCATTACACAGTACTCAATCAAGCAGTTGCCTATATTCTTCTTCACAAAATAAATTGTATTCCATCAATAGATCATGATCTCTATTTATTTAAAGTGATAAAATATAAAGTAAACAATCAAGATTTACCACTAACCTTAAATACACTTCGATTACATAAAATAATTAGTATATGAATTTAATTGAACTTGACAGAATTATTGAAATGGCATGGGAAGATAGAACACCTTTTGAGGCGATTAAAATTCAATTTAATAAAAGCGAATCGGAGGTGATTGCACTTATGAGAAAACAACTTAAACGCAGCAGTTTCAATCTTTGGCGTAAACGAGTTCATTCTGGCATTAGTCAAAAACATCAAAATAAAAGACCAGAAGACATGATAAGATTTAAATGCAGTTTACAAAAAACAATTAGTCTGAATAAAATTAGCAAACGATAAATACAAATCATATCCCAATATAAAATCAAAAAGTACATCAGATACTTCCTCATTATGAAACATTTTACACTCGAAGATATTCTTAAACAAGAAACCATTTATAAAGCAAACTTCATTAATAGTATTACTGGATATAAACCGGGTAATTTAATAGGGACCCAATCTTCTGATGGCATCACAAATTTAGCCATTTTTAGCAGCATCGTTCATCTAGGTGCTAACCCACCTTTATTAGGTTTTGTGCTCCGACCAGCACAAGAGGTGCCTCGAAACACATACGAGAATATTAAATCAACAGGCTATTTCACAATTAATCATATTCACGAAAGCTTTATTGAAAAAGCACATTTTACCTCTGCGAAATTTGATGGCAGAATTTCTGAATTTGATGCATGCCAACTCACCGAAGAATATATTGATGATTTTCTGCCACCTTTTGTAAAAGAAAGCCAAATCAAAATGGGCTTAAAATATGAAGACGAATTTTTAATCCCCCAAAATAATTGCACCTTTATTATTGGCAGTATTCAGCATATTCTTCTACCAGAAGAAACTATATCAGAAAATGGATCTATTAATTTAAACTTGGCTGAATCAGTGGCTATATCGGGTTTAGACACCTATCACAAAGTACATAAAATTGAAAGCTTTCCTTTTGCTAGACCAACCAA
>DAOOQH010000294.1:0-2806 GCA_035388625.1 Chitinophagaceae bacterium
AATCAAGATTCTCCCAATGCAATTAAATATGATCCGGTCAACAACGCTGTATACGTGACTGGAAAAAGTAAAAACAGTAATTCAGACTTTGATTGGCTAACAATCAGATATAATGCTACAACAGGTCAGGAGAATTGGACAATAAGACGAAATGGCAACAAGAATGGTGATGACGAAGCCATTGATTTAGATGTTGATGATGCCGGAAATATTTATGTATTGGGGAATCATTTAGAAAACTGCCCAGACGTTTTGAGTACAAAATTAATAAGGTATACTCCAGCTGGTGCAGCTACCTGGTCTAAATCTTTTGCTGATTCTTTTTGCTCGCATGATGTACTAGCTTCAAATGTTGCTGTGAATAGCACTATTGTGGTTGTAGTCTATAATGAACCAAGTACATTTGGTTTTTCCGCTTATGCAAGTGCATATTATATTTCAGATGGGGATTGTACGAGTACTTCTGGATTTGGCTGCGATGAGATAGCAATAGGAAGTGATCAATTGATCGAAGATTCGTATGATATTGATTTTGATAATTCAGGATATGTTTATATTGCTGGCGGACAGGTGGCTAATAATCAAGAATGGCTTGGAGTTAAAAAGATTGATTTCGAAGTATATCCAATACAAACAATTTGGTTTTATAATTATATGACCAATGTTGGTGCATATAGTCGTGCAAACAGTATTATTGTTAACCAAAATAACTCAGAGGTATATGTTACAGGTTATGTAAAAAATTCAAGTGGAAATAATGATATTATTACTATAAAATACAACAATGATGGAGATACATTATGGACCAAAAAGTTTGATGGTGTCGGCACTGGAGATGACAAAGGAATTTCAATAGCGAAAGATAATCTTTCTAATCCTAATATTTATGTTACAGGCTATTCGAGTCAAACAAATGGTAAAAAGCAAATCACTACTTTAAAATATAATAGCAACGGCACTCAATTATGGTCACTAAATTACGGTTGCACAGCTGATGATAATGTTCCAGTAAGACTCTTTAGAGATCCTGATGATATTCTGTATATTGCCGGATATAACGACTGTAGCGATAATAATGATGATTATTTGACGCTTAAATATTGTACATCACCTGATCAAGCTGGTCCTATTACGGGCAATCCTTATGTATGCACCGGCAATACGGAAACATACAGCGTAAGTGCCATTAATGGCGCTACAAGCTATATATGGTCATTACCTAGCGGATGGACGGGAAGTAGTTCCACTAATAGCATTAATGCACATTGTGGGGCTTCAGGTGTTACAGGTAACATTACAGTTAAAGGGCATAATGTATGTAATGATGGGCAAAGCTCCTCAATTGAAGTTACTGTGAATGTAACACCTGTCACACCTGTTATAACTGAGAATAATTTAGTTTTACATTCAAATGCCGTTAATGGTAACCAGTGGTATAATGAATTCGGTTTGATAAGTGGCGCTAATGGTCAGGATTATACTGTTACTTCAAATGGTGATTATTACGATATAGTGACGTTGAATGGATGTAGCTCTGCTGCTTCTAATGTAATTACGATAGTTAGTGTCGGTATTGATATTTCGATTGACAAAGTTTATAGTAATATTTACCCTAATCCTTTTTCAGAAGAATTAGTGATTGAATTGAAAGGGAATAATAAAATTTTAAACTTTGAAATATTCAATGCTTTTGGTCATGTGGTGTTCATAGGTATTTTATTTGACAAAACTACTATTCCTACAACTATTTGGAGTCCAGGCGTATACTTAATTAAACTTCATTATGATACTAATATAGAATCAATTAAACTCATTAAAGAATAATCAATTCTGAAGAATTTGGAAGACCCATTACTTATCAGTGAGACTTGGAAAAATTAATGAAATACATTGTAATTAGTAATTGTATTGATTATCAGTCATTAAAAAGTATCTTAAGAAGAATATTTTGGCATATTAAAAACAAATTTAATAAATCACTAAGATGAGAAAGAATTCTTACATTGAAATCCAAGTGACTATCACAACTGTAGTTGTATTTTTGTTTTTTTTCATCACAAGTTGTAAAAAAGATGAAAAAATATTTATTCCTACTGTAACAACATCCTCAGTATCAAATACTACACAAAATACCGCCACATGTGGCGGTATCGTTACCAATGATGGTGGAGCCATTATCACGGCCAGAGGAGTTTGCTGGAGCTTGTATGCAAATCCAACAACAGAGGATAGCAAGACCAACGAAGGTGCAGGCAATGGAACTTTCATAAGCGATTTAACGGGTTTAACGCCTAATACCCCCTATTTTGTCAGAGCCTATGCTACTAATAGTGCAGGAACAGCTTATGGAAATCAACAAGATTTTACAACTCTTCCGACTCCAAATCTACCAGCTTTGACAACTAACGATGTTACTGATAAAACTCAAACTACTGCAAAATGCGGTGGTAATGTGACTTCCGATGGCGGAGCCGCTGTCACAGCGAGAGGAGTTTGTTGGAGTACTTCTGCAAATCCTACAGTAGCCAATAGCAAAACAATCGATGGAACAGGTTCGGGTAGCTTTATTAGTAATTTAACAGGTTTATCAGCGAACACTCCTTATTATGTAAGAGCTTATGCTACCAATAGTTCAGGTACGTCATATGGCAATCAACAAAGTTTTACAACTCTGCAGAATGCCTCAACTCCGACTCTTACAACCAATGGGGTTACAGATATTGCCCAAACCACTGCCACATGCGGAGGTAATGTGACTTCTGATGGTGGGGCTGTAGTCACTGCAAGAGGTGTTTGCTGGAGCACA
>DAOOQH010000295.1:0-2784 GCA_035388625.1 Chitinophagaceae bacterium
ATATTATGACATCGGCTGTTGATAACAATGATAAGGTTTGGACTACTTCGTACAATAAGTTCTCGGTGTTTAATCCGTTATTAAATAGCTTTTTAAATTTTAAATTGCCATTTAATGAAAATAATTATTTGTACAGCAACTATAGTATTGGGTTAGGTAACGGAAATATTATAACGAGTATTGCCGATAAGATTATAGAATTTATTCCTTCAAAAATAAATACCTATGTCATTCAATTTAAACCAATCATTGGTTCTGTAGCCGTTGCTGGAAATGAGCGTATATTGAACAAGGACAATTCATTAATGCTTCGCGCAAATGAAAATTCTATTCGTATTAAATTTGGCTTACTCACAGATTATGAATCAATACCTTATACAATGGTTTATATTTTGGATGGCGCTGAAAAAAACTGGAGTCAAGCAGGTTCTAATTTTGAAGCATCATACAATAACTTGGCATCTGGTGATTACCTATTTAAAGTGAAAGCCATTGCAAAAGATAAAAGCTGGCAAACCAAAGAATCTATTTTAAAAATACATATAGCCACACCATTTTATAAAAGCTGGTGGTTTATAACAATATTGGTTTTCATCACAGCGTGCTGCATCTACTTTTTGTATAGATATCGTCTTCAACAAAATGAAAAAATGATTCGACTTGAAGGTAAGGCTCAATTGCTTGAAAAGGAAAAAACAATGGTGATGTATGAAAGTTTAAAACAACAACTCAATCCTCATTTTTTATTTAATTCATTAACTTCTCTATCTGGGCTTATTCAATTAGATCAAAACATGGCTGGTGAATTCTTAGAACAAATGTCGGGTATCTATCGTTATATATTAAAGCATGGCAATAGTGAGATTGTAACCATTAAAGAAGAACTAGAGTTTGTAAACCTATATGTTACGTTGCAACAAACTCGATTTAAAAAAGGGTTGAATATAGACATTCATATTCCTGAAGAATTTCATCATTACAAAATTGCCCCTGTCACTTTGCAAAACTTAATTGAAAATGCATTAAAGCATAATATCATTGATGCTGAGTCACCTTTAATGATTGAAATCTATATTGAAGATGAATATATAGTCGTGAAAAATAATTTACAGTTGAAGAACAAAGTAGAATCATCTAATAAAAAAGGGCTCAAACAATTTGAAACCTTGTATAGTTATCTAATTGACAAGCCCATATTTATTGAAGAAACATCAAATTACTTTATTATAAAAATTCCTTTAATTTAAAACTACAAACTATGAAAGCAGTTATTATTGAAGATGAAGAAATTATTGCCAATGTATTGGTGAATAAAATAAAAAAGGTTGCACCTGATATTCAGATTATTGCCATTTTGCCAAGCCTTAAAACAGCTCGACGTTGGCTTTCTGAAAATGCCGAGCCCGATCTCTTTTTTATGGATATTCAATTAAGCGATGGTGTGAGCTTTGATATTTTTAAAGACTTCAATTTACAATGTCCCGTAATTTTTACAACTGCTTACGATGAATATGCAGTGCGTGCTTTTAAAGTAAATGGGATTGACTATTTGCTTAAGCCGGTGAAGGAATCTGAGCTAGAAACTGCCATCGAAAAGTGTAGAAGTCTGCTTGGTAAAAAAGATAATCCACCGAATGATTTGAGTGAATTAATCAAATCATTGAGTCATCCATCTTTAGCATCAAAATACAAAGAAAAATTTATCGTCAATATTCGTAATCAATGGATGCCCATTAATACCAAAGACATTGCATGCTTTTCAAAAGAATCACTTAATTATATTTATCTATTTAATGGCGAACGTTATATGATAGATATGGTAACCCTTGAAGAGGTTGAGGATTTACTAGATCCCAAGCAATTTTACAGAGCGAATCGACAATACATTATTAATATCGATGCCATTCAAACAGTAAAGCCTGTTGAAAATTCTAAATTAATTATTCGTCTTAAAGAGCCAAATCAAAAATTAGAAATTGATATGAGTCGATTGAAAAGCCCAGAATTTAAAAAGTGGATGGATAGATAAATGAGATCGTGAAATCTGTATAAAAATGACACTAATTTATATGCAGATTAATGAATCTTTGAAAATGACGCGTATGATTTTAAAGTTAATAATATAAGCACTTCTTATGACGGATGAACAAATACAAATAGTAAAAAAAAGCTGGAAGAAGTTTCGAGGTGTAAATCCTGCCGTGGTAGGTGATTTATTTTATTCAAAATTGTTTATTGACAATCCATCGTTGCGTAAAATGTTTCCTTCAGACATGGAGAAGCAATACGAAAAGTTGATTGATATGCTAAATGCAATTGTTATCCGTTTGGATAAATTACAAGAGATGAGTGTTGAAATTCAAGCAATGGCGCAACGACATGTTGGGTATGGTGTAAAACCGGCGCATTATAAATTAGTTGGCAACGCACTGCTATGGACACTAGAGAAAGGGCTTGGTGATGATTGGACTGAAGATGTAAAAGCTGCATGGACTGCTTGTTATACCATACTCGCTGATACAATGATTAAAAGTGTTGAATAAACCGAGTTAAAATATTTATGAATGAATCGAGAAGATAAATGAATTAATATTATTTTCAACAATAGGCAAATCTAGCAAATCAACATTTACATCACCATTGATATCTGTTGACAAATATCCAGATAAGAAATTATTGATGTCGATTTCAATATTATTTAAATCAAGTAATACCAATTGTAATTTAAAGATTGTCCAAAGGACTTCTTTTAATTACAATTGGTATTACTTGATTTAAATAATA
>DAOOQH010000296.1:0-2712 GCA_035388625.1 Chitinophagaceae bacterium
CCAATTTATATTATGGATGGTATTTTGTTCATGTAACAGATGCCTTAGGTTGCGAAACAGATGATACTATTTATATTAACCCTGGTCCTTGTTGTGAGTCAGTTTATATACCCAATGCCTTTACACCCAATAGTGATGGCGAAAACGATCAATGGAAATTGGTAACAAGCACAGGTTTAAATATTGAACAATTTGCAGTGTTCAATCGTTGGGGCGAAAAGGTTTGGTTTACCCGAGATCAACGCAGTAGTTGGGATGGCAAACAAAATGGAGCCGATGTTCAAGTAGGCACTTATTTTTATTTATTGAGATATCGATGTTTGACAGATGGTAAAATGTATGTAAAAAAGGGAGATATTACTGTATTGCGATAGAATACTCAATCTAAATTCATCACTCGAAACAGACGTCTGCCCTTAATTTTGCATCTTCACCATTGAACTCGCAATGACTATTTTGACTTTCTTATTTTTTATTTTTTCGTTTTGCACCAAGCGAAGTGTATCACTTGCTTTGCTTCGTCGAATCGCTGCAAACGCATAAAAATCTTTTACTTCTACCAAACCAATATCATCCTTTTTTAAATCGCCACGTTGCGAAAGAAATCCAACAATATCAATTTTGTTCACTTTATCTTTTTTACCAACAGAAAAATGAAGTGTGGTCCATTGTGTTTTTAAAGGAATTTCATTCGTCTCAGGAATTTCAATTTCTGCAACATCACCCGAAATATAATTAGGTAAATGCTCTTCTTCTGAAAGCAATACAATGGCGGTTCCAAAATCATGCATACGCGCTGTACGTCCATTACGATGAGTGAACACGTCTTCGCTGCTTGGTAAATGATAATGAATAATATATCGAATGCCCGGTATATCCAAACCACGAGAAGCTAAATCGGTTGTGATTAAAATATTTGAAGTGCCATTTTTAAATAAACATAATTCGCTTTCTCGTTCTCGTTGTTCCATACCACCATGATAGTAGGCAACACGCAATCCTTTTTCAACTAAATGCTGACTCACTCGTTCTACTGCATCACGGTGATTACAAAATACAATACAAGGTCTATGATTGGCATAACAAAGAAAATTAAATAAGGTATTGATCTTATCTTTTTCAGGAGAATGCAATGTCATCACTTCAAGTGCCGCATTCGCAGCCTCTTCGCCATCAGTTAAAAAATTAATGGTTTGAGGATTTTTTAATTGAATAAAATCAGGAAATTGCGTGGCTTGCGTTGCTGAAGTCAGTATCTTCTTTTCTACATTTTTTAATGATCGTAAAATAAATTCCATCTCTTCTAAAAAGCCTAGTTCTAAACTTTTATCAAATTCATCGAGTACTAAAGTGGTAATTGTACTCACATCAAAATTCTTTCTTCTGATATGATCGGCAAGTCTGCCAGCAGTGCCAATAATAAGTGCAGGTGCTTCAATTAAATTCGTTTCTTCAATTTCACGCTTGTGCCCGCCATAGCATAAAGTAACTTTATAAGAAGTGCCAAGTTTGCGAAATACTTCATCGATTTGTAAGGCCAATTCGCGCGAAGGTACCATTATCAAAGCTTGTGGACTTTTATTGTCAGCATCTAATCGCTTAATAATTGGGAGTAAAAATGCGAGTGTTTTACCCGAGCCAGTATTTGATAAAACCACTACTTCATCATGCTCATCAACAGCCCCAATGACTGCATGCTGCATTTCGTTGAGTTGTTTAATTTTTAAGTTTTCAAGAAGCAGAGGTATATTAATTGAATTGTCCATTCGGGCAAAGATAAGGCAAGCAGGATAAGGAAGTTGAATTATAAAGTTTACATCAAAAATACTAGCTCTTCTCTTCCCAAACTTGCGCTAGTTGAACCAAGGTGTCAACGGCTTTTTGCATGTCTTGAACACTTACATATTCGTGTTTTGAATGAATGGCCATTTCGCCTGTAAATATATTTGGACAAGGTAACCCCATAAATGAAAGTCTTGAACCATCTGTACCACCGCGAATAATATGTTTTTCAGGTTTAACACCTGCTCTCGTCATGGCTTCGTTGGCATAATCTATTACATGTGGCAAATCTTTTAAAATATCCATCATGTTTCTATATTGTTCATGCACAGTAAATTCATAACGAGCACCTGGATATTTTGCCACCGTTTCTTTCAATATGGCTTCTAATCGATCTTCATGTTCTTTTAGTTTTGATGTTTCAAAATCTCGAATAATAAATTTAACGGTCGTGCTTTCTTGAATGCCTGCAACAGCTGTTGGATGAATATAACCTTCTCGCCCTTCAGTTGTTTCGGGGCTCCACGAATCTTTTGGAAGCGCATCTAAAAACGCAGCAGCAATTTTTAATGAGTTCACTAATTTGCCTTTCGCATAACCAGGATGAGCACTAATGCCGTGTATAATTGCCACCGCACCATCGGCACTAAATGATTCTCCTTCTAATGCACCACGTTCGCCACCATCTAAAGTATATCCAAATTCAGCACCTAATTTGTTCATATCCACTTGCTCAACACCTCTACCAACTTCTTCATCAGGCGTAAATAAAACTCGAATTTTTCCGTGTTTAATCTCAGGATGTTGAATCAAATAATTAGCTAAATCCATAATAATGGCAACACCTGCTTTGTCGTCAGCACCTAATAAGGTCGCACCAGATGCGGTAATAATATCATCACCGATACGTTCTTAGGTGCTGACGACAAA
>DAOOQH010000297.1:0-2657 GCA_035388625.1 Chitinophagaceae bacterium
ATCAGAACTTACAAAACCAGGAGCCACAGCATTCACTGTAACATTTCTTTTTGCAACCTCTTGGGCTAATGCTTTAGTTGCTCCAATCATTCCAGCTTTGGCGGCACTATAATTTACTTGTCCTGCCATGCCTTTCAATCCACTTAAAGATACAATATTGATTACACGTCCGTAACGATTCATCAACATTGGGTTAAGCACCATACGCGTTACATAAAACATGCCTGTTAAACTTGTATTTAATACAGTCTCCCATTGATCATCGCTCATAAATGAAAGAAGGGTGTCATTTCGTATACCAGCATTATTAACTAATATTTCAATCACTTTCTCTTTACCAGCGGCTTCTATCCATTGACCTAAACTCGACTCTATTTCTTGTTTCGACGCAACATCAAATTTTAAAACTTCTGCATGAACGTTCTTTGCTTCGCACAAAGATTTTGTGGCATTGGCTTCTGTCTCATTACCTTTAAAATTAATGAGAATATGATATCCCATTTCAGCTAATTTAACACAAATGCTTTTTCCTATACCGCGACTACCGCCAGTAACTAATGCATATTTTTCCACAGGAATTAAATTTAAAATTCGTAAAAATTTTCGAAACGGTTATAGCGATCCTCTTCGGTCAAAGAGAATAAATATCCAAATTGAACACCAAATGTTTTATTTCGAGTTACGGTAAATTGAGGATTAATATCACTTGTACTGATATCATAAAAAACACTCATGTACATACCACGTTTCAATTCAAATCCAGCTTTTAACTTAACACCTGCATCCCATGGCTTTACTTGGTCAGTATCATAATTTGTACCCACTCTTAAACTTCCGTTTTCAATATTAAAGCCGTTGCTTGTATAGGTATGAGATGAATAAATAAGCTTTGAAATATAAGGACCAGCACCTGCAAAAATATAAGCACTTTTAACATCTAACTTGGCTGTAAGGCAAATCGGCAAAGTAATATAACCTAAATTGGCTTCGTACTCTTCCGAAATATCAGTGCGCTCAGTTTTATAATAGCCACCTCTATGTGAATAAAGAAGTTCAGTTTGTAAACTTAAATTTTTAGTCATGATTAAATCAGTCATAATGCCTAAATTATATCCTAATCTAGTTTTGAATATGGCATCATAACGGTAAGTGTTTGATTTAAATACTTGGCGATTAAAATTGAGTCCACCAATAGGCCCAATACGAAACTGAGCATCGATAGTAGAAGCACAAGAACAAATAATAATAAGTATTAAAATAGAAATTTTTCTGTTCATTAAACGTAATTTGGAGCGTAATTTACACAGAAAATAGAAGTTTTTCTAAAAAATAAACAATTTCATAAAAATAATATCTGTCTTAGTTGAAATGCGGATCTCTAATTTAGATTAATATAAATCATTCTCACTGAGGTACTTTCTAACTTTTGCTAATTCATCATACCTAGCCTTCGGTTCATCAATAAATACGGGTATCATATTTCTTACAGTTTCGTATAGACTTTTTGTGATAGGAGACAATTTTTGTTGAATACCTCGGCAATCAATCGCTTGACAAATTGCAATTAAATGAACAGCCAACACATCAAACGTATTTTCGATAACACGATTACACATGAGAGCTGCATTGGATCCCATACTCACAATATCCTGATTATCATTATTATTAGGAATACTATGAACATACATCGGGTTACTCAATGTTTGATTTTCTGCCACTGTTGATGTAGCTGTATACTGCATTCCTTGTAATCCAAAATTTAATCCCAATTTACCCATATTAATAAATGGAGGCAATTTTTTGTTCAGATTATGATTCAGTAAATAATTTAATTGACGTTCAGCCAATACAGACAATTTAGTAATAGCAATTTTCAATTTATCCATCTCAATAGAAACGTAATCACCATGAAAATTACCACCATGATAGATATGTTGATTTTTATAATCAATAATTGGATTGTCATTGACTGAATTAATTTCAGCAACTAAAACTTTTTCAGTGTATTTAATTGTATCCCAAATTGGACCAATAATTTGAGGTAAACAACGTGAACTATAGTATTCTTGAACCTTATCATCTAAAACATCTTCGGTAACTTCTTTATCGTACAAATGCTCCTGACGCTTTTTCATTAATTTACTTCCACGTAATATTTTACGCATGGCACTTGCAATTTCTTGCTGACCGCTATGGGGTTTAACCTGATTTAATTCTTTTGAAATATGATCATCATAGGCTTCAGAAATTTCATTCACCATGGCACTCATAATAATTTGCCATTTAGCTGTACGATAGGCCATTACGGTGTTTATCATCCCAATACCCGTCATACAAGAAGTGCCGTTCATCAATGCAAGTCCTTCACGTATATAAACATCCAATGGTTTGATATTTAATTTTGACAGCACTTTTTTTGTAGATTGCAATTTTCCTTCAAACATCACTTCCCCCTCTCCTATTAAACAAAGTGCAACATGGGCTAATTGAACTAAATCGCCGCTGGCACCAACACCTCCATGTTCAAATATTTGAGGTAGAATATTATTATTTAAAAAATCTTTTAGTACCTCAACGGTGCTTTTATGAATGCCAGATTTAGCTTTCATCATACTTGACAAACGGGCAACTAGTGTAGCTTTTAGAAACTCAGGACT
>DAOOQH010000298.1:0-2654 GCA_035388625.1 Chitinophagaceae bacterium
CAATTTGCCAATGAGTCCGCTTTATGGTTGCTTGTGTACGAGTTCAGCTGTATCACCTGCAGATGAGGATATTTTTAATTTCAAATTTGGTTCACTCAATAATTCATCTAATTGTTCAACAACAGCACCTGGTGCTGGTTCAGTTGCCCAGCTTTATTCAAATTACCAAGGTCTAACTCCACCCAATGTTGAAAAGGGATCGAATGTATTTTATTCTATTCAAGTTGGTACCTGTGGTAATTCATTACCGAACAGAAGTGCTATTTTTATAGACTATAATCAAAATGGATCATTCGGAGATGCAGGTGAAATGGTTTATTCATCGGCTTCTCCAACAAGTGGTGCACATACAGAATACGGAACCGTTCTTATTCCATTAACTGCAGCAACTGGAATTACTGCATTACGTGTGATCACATCTGAACAAAGTAATCCAATATTAAGTACTTTTTCATGTCAAGCTTATTCATGGGGTGAAACTGAAGACTATTTAATTAATATTACACCGGCCACTACTTGTGCAGGCGCACCTAATCCTGGGGCAACCTTGTCGAGTGAGACAACTATTTGTTCAGGAGAGAATGTTTTTTTATCATTACAAAATACTGTCACTGGCTCAGGCATTTCGTATCAATGGTTTAATGGTTCAGGACCGATATCAGGTGCAACTAATTTATTTTATAATTCACCTAATTTAAATACCAATACAAGTTTTTACTGTGCCGTAACTTGCTCAAATAGTGGATTGACAACCAATTCAACACCAGTGAATATCTTGATGAATACAAATTTTACAGAGTGTTATTGTGTTTCTCAAGCGGGAAGTGATGCTGATGATGATATTTATGAAGTCATTTTTAATGGTGCCGTTAGTAATCCACTGTATTCAAATGCCTCAGGTTGTAATAATGTTGCACCGGGACCAGGTTCAGTTCTTGGGATTTATTCGAATTTTCATCCATTAGGAAGTCTCACAACGGTTGTACACGAAGCCGTTGTTCCATTTAGTATTGAAATTGATGATTGTGATGCTTCACCTTATTATTCAACTGCTGTTTCGATATGGATTGATTTTAATCATAATGGTTCATTTGCAGATATTGGCGAACAAGTTTATCTTGAAAATACGGCACTAAATGGACCTCGTTTTGCTATTGGAAATATTACTATTCCTTGTTCGGCCTTAACTGGAATCACAGGAATGAGGATAAGTGAAGTGTCTGGATTGTCTGGCTCGCAAATACCAACTTGTGGCACCTATACATTTGGTGAAACAGAAGATTATCTAATTAATATAGTTCCAAAATCATCAACCATTGGATATAATTTTGGCACTACTGTGGCACAAGCCAATCCAACAAGCGGTGTGCCAGTATCGCAAGTGAGTGTATCAGCTATTACTCAAGGTAATAATGCAAATACTAGTCAAACAAGTTTGTTGATAGGTAATTCAAATCCTTCAAATTATTCTGGCGCCTCGGCTCAAATGAATGCAGGTATTACTGCTCGAAATCAAGATTTGCAATTGTCAGATTCAAGCGCCTATTTTCAATTTGAGCTTACACCAAGTACTGGTTATCAAGTAACGCTTGACTCATTATTCATTGGTTCTAAATCAGAAACTGATGGACCAACTACTTTAGATATCCGATCAAATGCAGATAATTATATGAGCAGTCTTGGCACTGTTAATGTGATGGCAAATTCTACATGGGCTGATATTTCAACTTCGATTTCGAGTGTAACAAGTAATACACCACTCATTATTCGAATTTACGGATATGTAGTCGGAGGCAATGGTTCTGTTACAACCGGCACCATGCCTGCAAATTGGTTCATTGATGACATTAGAGCAAAGATTGTCGTTAAATGCTCACCTCCATGTAATTTAACAGCAAGTGCAACAAATACAAATATTGTATGTAATGGCGGGACAAGCACATTAACTGCATCGGGCGCAAGTGGTACAGGAACTTTAAACTATAAACTAAATAATGGAACTTATCAAGCATCAAATATGTTTTCAAATTTGTTAGCAGGTACTTATACAGTAACTGTAAGAGATGCGAATTTGTGCACTGCTTCTGTTATTAAGATAATTACTCAACCCAATGCCTTAACCACAAATACTACCTTAGTAGTTTGTGATTCATATATATGGGGTGCAAATAGTCAAACCTATACAGCTACCGGCGTTTATACCTATTCGAGTTTAACTGGTGCAGGATGCCCAAGTTTTGATACTTTAAATTTAACAGTCAATTATTCTTCAACTACACCACCTTTAAATATTTCAGCATGCGGTTCCTATTTGTGGAATGCTATAACATATACCAATTCAGGAACTTATACTTATACTTCATTGAATGGAAGTGGATGTGTGAATACGGAGGTCTTGAATTTGATTATTACTCCAATAACAAGTTCATCATCAACTATCACAGCTTGTGATTCATATACTTGGTCAGTCAACAATACAACTTATACTGCATCGGGAGTTTATACGAATGTAGCTGGATGTCATACATCAACATTGAATTTAACCATCACGCCAAGCACAAGTTCATCTTCAACAGAATCTGCTTGTGATTCATATACATGGTCTGTCAATAATACGACTTATACAGCATCGGGTGTTTATACGAATGTGGTTG
>DAOOQH010000299.1:0-2633 GCA_035388625.1 Chitinophagaceae bacterium
TAAATGAAGCCATTAATGTATTTCTATTTTCTTCATCAATGGTAGCAATAAATTCGTCTAGTTTATTGTAGCCAGCAGACATTCGAATAAAAGTTCGAAACTTATCCATATTCAATTCAGCTAAAAATTCATCCCCTTTTTGCGGCGTCATTTTAGCTAACATGCGATTAAATGTTCCAACAAAAGTGCTGGTGTAAATTTCATCACTACAAAGAACCATCACAAAGTACATTTCTTTCGCTGTCAAGTTTTCTATGCATTTAAATCGAACAGGAGCAGTTTCTTCATGCAATTCGTTCATGGTACGAACGTATTCTAATGCTTGAAATTTGCATTCACGCTCAAGCAATCGACGAGTGAGTGTGTTCGTTTTCATTCGTTGCTTAATCAAACTTTTAAAATAAAGTTCTGGTGTTGCAGTCATAGCGTTCACATCATTAATTGTCAATGCTCCGTTTCTTAGATCTTCTAAATACACAATTGCTTTTAGTGGTGTGGTTGCTTGATCTGCAATTTCAACTATCTTTTTTACTAATGGATCTTGACATCTTCGAACCACATTTCTTTCGATTGAAGTGCTAGTTGCATAAGTTAAAATTAAATTAGGTTGTTTGGGCGCCATTTGAGCAAATAGTTCTTCTGCTGCCGGCTGATCAGCAATTTCTCTGAAACGCTTAAACATTTCATTTGGATACAATTTTACCATATTCGAATACACAGCAGAAATAGCAGCACTGTTTTCTTTAAACATTGGCATTAATGTATAATAAGAACGAGAAAAATTTGTGTTGATATCGGATATGATATCTTCACCACTTTGATACTTCCTTAAAATAATTTCATAATTATCAACTATATTTTTATATTGATCAGGAACAACTAAACTATTTTGCAAATCATAATTAATATCCTTAATACCTGATTCTAGATCAGCGAGATAACGAACTTTTTTCCAATGGTCTAAAGGCAAATTTTCAATTATTACTTGAAGTCGATCAACATGCTTCAGCACGGCGTCTGTTAAAATCTTAGCCGCTTTTGAATCATCTTTATAACCTATAACGCCATCTTTTGCTCCATCAAATTCATCAGCTGAACGTTGAATTTTATCAACCTTGTCATGTGATAATTGACGATTAATTGGCACAGGTACCCATATTTCTTTGGAAGTATAAGGATCCTTTTTTTCCTTCTTATCCTTTTGCGAAAAAGAAAAAATTGGTATTAGCAATACGGCAAAAAAAACGAGGTATTGTTTCATTGAATGAATATTTTATTGAATGATGTTGAAACGAAATTGAAAGAGATATTCTTGGTGTGTATTAGAAATTTGTAATTCAATTCAATTTAAAATGTGAGTGAGGCAAATGTAAAAACAAATAAACAATTATATTTCTGTTTAGATTACTTTAACGCTTCAAATTTACTTCACATCAAATCAACATGTTGATAAATGAAAGTTGAAACCGTAATTATAAATGATGATTAAGCACTAAAAAAATACCCTTAAAACCTAAATTAAAATAGGAAATAACCACGAACGCTGAATTTCCAAGAAATTAAAATTTAGTTTAAAAGTTCTTTTGATGCAACAAGAGGCATATCGGGTATTTGTTTAATAGCTTCATAGCCACCCAATACATTGCGTAGGTTATGAATACCTTGTCTTTTTAGTAAAGATGCCGCAATAACAGAACGGTATCCACCTCCGCAATGTAAATACAAATTATCAGTATCTTCAAAATTACTGATCACACTAATTTCTGTCATCGTATGCAATGGAATATTCACTGCGCTTTTCACATGTCCGTTTTCAAACTCTAATTCTTTTCGAACATCGATCACTACCATACGTGCATCGTAATTAAGATCCATTTTTAATTCATCGGCCTCAATATCAATAATGATATCAATTGGTTGACCAGCTTCTACCCATCCTTCATAGCCAACCTCAAGAAAACCAACAATTTGATCAAATCCTACTCGAGCAAGTCGTGTTAAACTTTCTTCTTCCATTCCGTTTTCAGTAACCAATACAATTTTGTCATGAAAAGGAAGTATCACTCCAGCCCACTCTGCAAAACGACCTTCCAATCCAATATTAATGGATGAAGGAATAAATCCTTCAGAAAATTTGGTAGCATTTCGAGTATCCAAAATAATGGCATCTTCAGCTACAAAATTTTTAAACTCCTCTACTGATAACGGTCGTAAACCTATCTTTTTAATATCATCGAAACTCATATATCCCTTTTGATTAATTCTTGCATTCACAGGAAAGTACGCTGGTGGCGTAGTTAATCCCTCTGTAACAATTTTTATAAATTCTTCTTTTGTTTGATCTTGCATGGCATAATTCGAAGCTTTTTCTTCACCAATAGTGCTATAGGTATTAGGACCTAAATTTTTTCCACAACTTGAACCTGGTCCATGTGCTGGATAAACTTTTACATGATCCGGAAGTTCTTTCAATCGATTGAGCGAATCATACATATATCCTGCCAACTCTTCTTTTGTTAGATTGCCACTAAATAAATCTGGTCTTCCTACATCACCAACAAACAATGTGTCGCCAGTAAAAACAGCCTCTTCACTTTGGTATTCATTGAGTAATAAATAGCATGTTGACTCTA
>DAOOQH010000300.1:0-1020 GCA_035388625.1 Chitinophagaceae bacterium
ATAATTGGAGTAATGGAAATACAAGTTCATCTGCAACTTCATTGGCCGCAGGAACTTATACAGTTATAGTTACAGACAACAATTCAGCTACCTCATCATGCGTTTATACAGTTACGCAACCTTCAGTTATTATAGCAAATTGCACAGGCACAAATGTTACAACAAATGGTGGTAATGATGGTAGTGTTTCAATTGCACCCGCTACAGGAGGTACAAATTCTTTTTCAACTTCTTCTTCAATTAGTTTTCCAGGATCACCTTTTATATCTGTTGGACCAATAGCTACGGTTAGCACAATTACGATACCATCATTGCCTTCTGGGGCAATTATAAATTCAGCAACACTGAATTTAATTGGAGTAGAAGCTATTAATGGTTCATTCAAAAGTGAGTTTCTAGTTTCATTAACTGGCGACTATACACTAGTGCCAACACAGGTATCAACAATAAATAGCCCAGGATTAATTACACCTGATCCTTCTATTAATCTTGTCGGATTTCCTGCAAGTGGGGGTGTTATAAATCTTCGTTTGTCAGAGCAATATAATGATCCTGGTGACGATGCGAATCTTGCCAATGCAAACATTGAAATTGCATATACCTATAATGGCTATTCATATCTTTGGAGTAATGGAAATACCACGACTTCAAATAATGGTTTAATAGCTGGTACTTATTCGGTTGTTGTTACTGATGCAATTGGCTGTACTTCAAGTTGCGCTCATACAATTACTCAACCACTTGGTTCATTTAATATTTCATCAAGTGCTGGATCGAATGGTTCAATAACTCCAAGTGGAATCTCCAGTGTTACAAGTGGGGCAAATCAAACTTACTCAATATTGCCTGATGCATGTTATGAAATAGCCAATGTTTTAATTGATGGTGTAAATAACCCAGGAGCAGTAAGTAGTGGATCCTATACATTCAATAACGTAACAGCCTCACACACAATTAGTGCAACCTTTAATTCAATTTCTACTACAAATACAAGTACAGTTTCAAGTTGTATACCTTATA
>DAOOQH010000300.1:1120-2557 GCA_035388625.1 Chitinophagaceae bacterium
CTTGGTCAGTAACGGGTTCAACATATACAGTTTCTGGCACATATACATTGGTAACAGGTTGTCATACTGAAATTTTAGATTTGACAATTATTTCTAATACAACCAATGCAGCCACTGTGGTTTCGCAATGTGGCGGATCTTATACTTGGGCAGTGAATGGTATAACGTATACGGCTTCTGCGAATGCAAGTTTTACAAATCCAACAACTTGTGTAACAGATATTTTAAATTTAACGATCACAGCATCTACTACAAATACAAGTACAGTTTCAAGTTGTATACCTTATACTTGGTCAGTAACGGGTTCAACATATACAGTTTCTGGCACATATACATTGGTAACTGGCTGCCATACTGAAATTTTGAATTTGACAATGAATGCAGGTAGCTTACTACTTTCGTGCAAAGCAATTCTAGATGGAGCCTATGATTCAAATACTGGATTGATGAATGATAGTTTACGAGTTAAAAATTTAATTCCACTAAATGAACCATATTCTTCTTCTCCTTATAGTAAAGCTGCTATTTTAGAATTAAACAATGAAAGTATTTCACCAACTATATTATCTATTACAGGAAGTAATGCAATTGTTGATTGGGTATTTCTTGAACTAAGAGATGCAGCAAATCCAGCATTGGTAGTGGCTAATAAACGAGCTTTAATTCAGCGTGATGGAGATATTGTTAGTCATACTGATGGCGTATCTCCTGTTTTATTTTCAATGACTTCTTCTGGAAGTTATTATATAAGTTTAAAACATAGAAATCATTTAGGAGTAATGACATCAAACGCTTATAATTTTAACGGATGTGGTGTTCTATCCATTGATTTTACATCATCCTCACCGGTTTATGTAAATTCAGGTATCCTATTTGCGCCACGGAAATTGAATGGTACAATTTATACCCTATGGTCAGGTGACGCCAAAAATAATAGAAATGTAAAATATAATGGATTAAACAATGATAAGGATCAGGTGCTTAGTGCAGTTGGCGGACTAAATAGTGTTTTATCTAATGTTTATAGAATGGAAGATTTAAATATGGATAGTAAAGTGAAATTTAATGGAAGTGATAATGACAGAGTTGTTATTTTATCAACTCTTGGACTTAGTACACCTAATATCATATTAAGTCAACATACGCCAAACTAATCAAGTTTAAAGAATTGCTTATTAGAATTATTTATAATTCAGTTTTTGGAAGAAAAAATTTGAAAACTTAGAGGATATCTATTTTTCAATGTCTGTTCATATGGTATTTTCATTGGCTAAATCTTAAACGCAATACAATCCTATTTTTCTTTATACAAATTTGTAATTTGTGAATTAGTTTATGATGAATTTATTTAAATGTAATCCATTATAAAGCAATACAAATCTTAAACATACTTCATCATAAATTACTTTAAGTACTTACCATAGATTAAGTTAGAAT
>DAOOQH010000301.1:0-2553 GCA_035388625.1 Chitinophagaceae bacterium
CAATAGCTTCTTCAAAAACATTGATTCATTATACTGATTCTACAAATCCTGATTTGCCTCAATATTTGGGAATGCAGGTAGGAAGTGACGGAAGAATATATATTGCAAATACGAATAATACGAATGATCCTTCCAATTGGTATCCAGATACCATTGCTGTAATTTTAGACCCAAATTTATCTGGTGTTAGCTGCAATTTTGTTGAAAAAAGTATTTATATAGGTGGTGGTTCACAGGCAGGATTTCCAAATTTTGTGGATAGTTATTTTAATGGTGCATGGTTGTCACCTTGTACAACAAACATTGAAATTCCTGAGAATACAGAAAATATAAGCTGTGAAATAAATATCTATCCAAACCCTTTCAGCGATTTTACTGATATAGATTTATCAAATATGAGAAAAACACTTTCAGGAATATTTAATATTAAATTATATGATTTATTTGGGAATATTGTTCTACAAACAGAGACCAATAATTCATATTACAGAATTTATAAAGAAGATTTAAATGAAGGAATTTATTTTCTTAAAATACAATCAGGTAATTTCATTTATACAAATAAACTAATCATTAACTAAAAATTTAAATTATGGGAAAAGAAAATTTAAACTTAAGAAAAATCCTTGTAACAGTATTATTTACAACAATTATGCTTATACAAGGTAACGTAACAAATGCTCAGTTTAATCCAGTTAATTACTTAAATAGTAAATTTGGACAAACTGATGCCAACGGCAATCAAAGTAACTGGATTAGAAGTATTGGTATTGGCAACTTTACAAACAATGGAGATATGACCCATGCTTTTCTACATGTAAACAGTAATTATTTGCTTTTGCCACAAAATGGTTCAATAGCAAATCTTGGCGAAGTCTTCCGCACCGATTGCCCTGCAAATCAAAGTACATATTGGCGTATGTGGAGAGGTTTTAAATCAGTAGGAGATATTTTTAGCCAATACAGTTTAAACGATATCGAAAATGATAATTTTTCTATGCAGGCGACTGTAAGGGACATAACATTTCATACGCAGCCATTTGATGTTAATATTATTGGTGAAGAAAGAATGAGGATAGTCGGTAAAGAACATAGCTTCGAAGGAATTGATATTTTGCCCGGCAATGTAGGTATTGGGACAAAACATCCCGCATCAATGCTGCATATTGGTGATTTTACTGCATCAGTTGCTGGGTGGAGAGAATGGATGGATATAGGGACATTTTATAGTAGTATTTTAGGATTGGATAATATGTATGTTGGTTTACAGTATAATGATGTTTTTGATAAAAATGATGCGATAATTAATTGGGGAAATAATCCAACAACTCAGCCAACTTCATATGACCATTTGAGATTTGTTTTTACTGCTAATGCATTTGTGGGGCTTCCAGCAAGTGGAGAAGATGGTCTTGAAATTGCTCGAATGGTTTCAGATGGTACTCATGGTTTTATGGGAATTGGTGATTTCTTTACTGAAAATGATGAACCAACCGAAACGCTTGATGTTAAAGGTAACGCCCGAATTAGGCAAGTTCCACAGGGTGATTTTGATAGAGCTTTGGTTATTGATGATGACGGAGTGCTTTACTGGAGAAATTTTGAAGTTGGCGGACCGGGTACATCGCTGGGTAATGAGTGTGATGGACCTATCACTAATCCATTAAATGTCAACTGGGAAATTCCTTTGGATGAATATAATTTTGTTTTCACTGGACAATTTCAGGATAAAACAAGAGTGGGTATTGGCATTGACGGTTGTAACCCTGAGGCTAAACTGGATGTTTTGATAAATACAGGAGAATTTGGATCAACGGCAATACAAGGTGTTGTTGAGGATGGAGACTTTTATCAAGTTGGAATTAAAGGAATATCAACAGCTTCAGAACCATCAGCAATTGGAATTGGTGTGCATGGTATGGCAAAATATAGTCAAATAAATACAGGTGTGGTTGGGATTGCCAACCACGCAGAGCCATTTAATATTGAATCTACCTTTAATTTTGGCGGACGTTTCATTGCAGATTATGGGAGAACAAATGTTGCCGGGTTTTTTCATGCTCCCTCATTGGATCAGAGTTCTGAGAATAATTATGGTGTTTATGCAGTATGTCCTCCACATCCGGATGCTTCAGGTTTAGAACATAATTGGGCAGGTTATTTTGTGGGAAATGTTCATGTAGATGGTAAAATAACTTATACTGTTTCTTGCACTCCGGGTTCAGACCAACAATTTAAACAAGATATTGTAGATTATAATGGAGCTTTGGAAAAAATAAGGGATTTAAGACCTGTAAACTTTTATTTCGATACAGTAAATTATGACCTGAATTTTCCGACTGATATGCAATATGGTTTGATAGCACAGGAAGTGGAAACTGTTTTGCCCGAACTTGTAAGTAATGAAATCATTCCGGAAAAGTTTGATACCGCTGGTAATATTATATCTGAAAGTATTCCGTATAAAAGTCTGGATTATTTACAACTGACTCCCATATTAGTTCAATCAGTTAAAGAAATTGACAATAATCTTACCGAAATAGTAAAAATTCC
>DAOOQH010000302.1:0-2492 GCA_035388625.1 Chitinophagaceae bacterium
TGAATGGGTTTGTGTTTTCAGCTCATCCGTAAATTATACTCATAAGCAAATTATAACTTATTCCAATCAGATTTTCAACTTCAACACCACCATTAAATAAATCAATACAACTTAATAAGAGAATTCATATTCTTTCATTCAAGAAGTAACAAGTTTAAAGTGAAACAGTGATTCTCCTATTTTAAATTAGGAGAATCACTCTCACTTAATCAGGTGAACAAATTTAAGTTTACATCGAAATAATATCTACAAACTGCTATTGTGATAAAAAACTAAATGATTGAATATCATGAGCTTAAAATTCATAGGCTATCTTTTTTAATTTAATTACAGTTGAAGAAATTATTATTTTACAAAAGAATCAATTTCATTGGCTTGCAAAATCAAAATAAATTTTGTAATCTTGATTAAGTGTAAAACCAACATAAATCATGATCAATGAGTTCAGTTTAAATAAATGATCGAACCAAATCATTTATTTAAATCATTAGATGGACCTGTGAAATAGTAAATATCATGGTTAGTTAAGATATCGTTTCACATCTAATTATTTACCAATAGCTCTTTATCATTGTTGAATTTCTTCAAACAACCTGTCGACATTTTTCAATGAAATTAAATTTTGTTTCTATTCACTTTTTAAATCTTTTGCAATGCCAGCAACACGATTTGGATTATTCGATCTCCTTTTACCTCAGTACATAGCAGGAATGCAATTCCCTGATTATATTCATCGATATCTTTCTTTACTTGGTATCGATGAACTCAATTCAACCTACGATGATGCCAATATTTTATATACCGGTATTGCTAGCTTCGAAGGCGATGGCAGCGGAAATGATATTGTTCACGAAGAGCCAACAGGTGCTACCTTTACATGGAATCGTAAAAATATTCAGTTTCGACTTTTAATTCCACGCAATGGAGCAGAATATATTGATCTCGCCGCCAATCATATCCCACAATCAGATAAACTCCCTCAGGTTAGTGCGCTTCTTAATTCATTAAAACCTGATCCTGATACAGATATGGATCTTATACCTATAACTGTAACTGATTTTCCTGGCACGGCTTATCGACTTGAAATTTTACTCGATGCTCTTAATTTTACTCTTGGTGAAGAATGGAAACCTGGTGTTTTAAGTACCGCTGATAATAGAGCTAAAATAGATCCAGATCATGCAAACGAAAGAGTACAAATCAAATTACCGAAGGTTTTATTAAGTTATTCGCAAGGAGATAATGCAAACGATTTAAATCCAAATTTTGCTTTAGAGGGTTGGGGCATTGCTGGTTTCGATGCGCCAGCAGATATTACAATGGGCGAGCTCATTCGAATGAGTCATCCTATTGCTGTGCATCAAAGTGAACATATTGCATTTAGTATTGATCAAATTATTGTCGACTTAAGCGAAAATGCAACCCCTCCTGAATTACTCGAACATTTTGGTGTTGATGAAGGATGGAAAGGCGTTTTCGTAAAACAATTACTTCTTTATTATTCAAACGACCAAGGTGTTGGATTTAATGTTCGTGTAAAAGATGCCCTGATTGGATTTGATGGTATAGTGAGTTTTGAAGCAGCACTTGATGTATATCCAATACTGAGTTTAGGCGGATTTACTGTCGTTCCAAAATTCTTTAATGGTGCTACACCCGTTGCTGTAAGTTCAGATGGTTTTATTTTTGACAGCTCACTCACTTCGCCCCCTGCTGGTGCGCCCCCAGGAAATGTGGCTGTTCGACAAGGTGCCGTCATGCAACTCGAAATTACTGGAGGCACACCACCCTATTCAATTGAAACAAGCGAAGGTGGTGTGAATGGATGGGATAATGCTACTCGTCAAATGGTTTTTAATACGGTTGGCGATCATAATATATTTATTCGTGTAGTTGATGTTCAAACAGGACTTAGTCAACGCAGTGCCAATTTGTATTATAAGGTTCATGTCAATGCAGCGCCTTCCGTCAGTACACCACCATCTGGCACTGCGTTAGATAGACCAGCAAGTCCAGAACCCCTGCAGGCCTTATCTATTGGCGCTATCTCGGGCAATGATACAACACATGAATTAGAAATAATTGAAAGCGGATCATCGATTCGATTAAATATTACAAAAGGTTCTACTCCTTACAATATTGTTGTTCGAAATGGCGCAACTGAAATTGCAAGAAGTGAAAACAGAAATCTAATACTTGAAGTTCCGAATGCAAGTAATTTTTCATTGAGTGTTGAGTTTCCATCACTTCCCCCAGCAGGTAATATAACACGTCAACTTCTCTTTCCTCGCGATCATCCAAATACAAATACTGAAGTAAATAACTATAGTAACCCTGACGTTTCTGTAAGTGGGTTCAATTCGAAAAGAAGTAATTTCCTTTCAGATTTACCTGATGCTGCATTAGTTTCATCCATAAGGATTGACGGGTATGCAAGTCGTGAAAATGATATCAATCACGATCATAACCTCATGCTTTCTGATAATCGAGTA
>DAOOQH010000303.1:0-2487 GCA_035388625.1 Chitinophagaceae bacterium
CCCTTTGTACCATAAACTCCCGTTATAATATTTGTGTCGCCCTTCATCCATGTCCACATATTATTGTTTTGGGTATATCGCCAAATAAGATTTCGATTATCCATAAACCACAAATCATTATTCTGGTCGATCCATGCTGTTTTATTTTCAAGAATTGTGGTTGGTGTATTATTAATATTGGGTACTCCCATGGTGCCATAAACTGCTGCCAAATTACCGGGTGTTCCTTTCATCCAAGTCCAATTATTTGTGGCCATTTCATATTTCCATAAAATATTATCAGTTCCGGTAAGTAACCATAAATTGTTGAAGGTGTCGCATATCAACATGCCTTCAATATATGTAGAACCAGGGTTATTCAAAGGTGACGCTATACCTTGTGTGCCATAAACAGCAGTGCCGAATGAACTAGTAGAATCGCCTTTCATCCATGTCCACATATTTGTTGAAATAGTATACTTCCATAAATCAGCATATGATGAACCACCAAATAGCCATAAATTATTTAGCCGATCTGTTGAGTGAGCACACTGATATTTAGAGGGTGGGTTATTGTTTGGAGAAGCAACACCTTGTATGCCATAATAAGATGTGCCAG
Organism: Chitinophagaceae bacterium; assembly: GCA_035388625.1. Classification (GTDB taxonomy): domain Bacteria; phylum Bacteroidota; class Bacteroidia; order Chitinophagales; family Chitinophagaceae; genus OLB11. Next base: position 599 of record DAOOQH010000303.1, read on the forward strand.
TTGTGTCGCCTTTCATCCATGTCCAAATACCACCTTGAGCTGATGCGAATTGAACAATAAAAAGGAAGATGATACTTGATATTAATATTTTCATGTTACTTGTTTTTTAATTGATTTTTTCTCTTGGCTAAATGTTCTTCCTTTTCTTCTTCTTCTTTCTCTTTTCTGTTTTTAATTTTTTCAATGATTGATCCATGTTGATCTAAAATAAAGCTGTCAGCATCTTTCATGCCAACTCGAACTTTCTTATTTGAAAAATCATTTACATAATCATACACTGCAGGTATCACTACCACGTTTTTTGAATTTATAAATCCCCATTTTTTATTGATGCAAAATTTTGCTAGCCCATCTTTAAAATCCCCCACATAATCATATTGTAACGGAATGATTATTTTTTTACTTAAATCAATAAATCCCCATTTTTTATTGAAACAAACTCTTGCTAAATTTTCAGAAAAACTATATGCTGTGTTATAAATAGGTTCAATCCACCAATCACCTTTTGTAGTAATAAAACCATAGCGACCATTCAATGCAACGGCGGCGTAACCATTTTCAAACAATGTTGCATCCTCATATTGTGCTTGAATTACTAATTCGCCGAGATGATTAATATATCCCATTTTATGATCGATGACAACGATCGCATATCCTTCTTTGAATTCGCTACCTGATGCATAATTAGGTGGGACAATAATTTGACCACTTTGGTTTTTATAACCGACTTTCCCATTATTATAAAATCGGATTAAATTTTCAGCATTTGAAATAAAATGCATGAATGTGAGGCTGACTAAGAGAATTATCTTTTGCATGATTTAATGGATGTGAATTAAATAGAATTGGTTTGTAGTTTTGTCAATTATTTTTGTTGATGATAGTTGATATTTTCGATTTGGTTGTTGTTTTAACTGTTGAAGTTTGAAATCGTATGACGTATTTCTATAGTTTTCAATTGGTTTGGATCTGTTTTAAGGTATAAATTTAGTAAAATTATATTAGAAAAATAACTTGGTCATTCATTGTTATTAAATGGTCATTTTTATTATTAAATTATTAATTGAGTTTCTCTAACAATTTATTTTGAAACTGAATAAAAGTAAAAATTGGTCCATTATTTGATCATTACTTTCGCAACTGTGAGCATTATCACAAAAAAAAATCATTTATTCTTTTATCTTTGACCTAACTACTAAGCCCAAAATTGAATTTTAAAACCGCGGATGATTAAAAATTACACTTATTTTATTCTAGTTTGTTTATTCGTTGGTTTTACAAATGCTAAAGCTCAATCAACTTTTTGTCCACCTAATATTGATTTTGAAGGTGGAAATTATGGCTATTGGAAATTTTATCGAGGTACATGCTGCCCAATTAATACGCCTACACTTGGACAGGTCACTAATAGACATACTTTAACCAACGGAACTGGAGTGGATCAATATGGTGGGTTTCCAATTGTAGCACCAAATGGAGGTAATTATTCATTAAGATTAGGCAATGACAACACAGGTGGTCAAGCAGAAAAAGCCTCTTATTTTGTGCATATACCTGCGGGTTTAAACAATTATAGTTTGATTTATAATTTCGCTGTGGTGTTTGAAGATCCTGGTCATACACCTGCAGAACAGCCAAGATTTGTGGTTTCGGCAGTTGATTCAGCAACCAATACACCAATTCCTTGTGCCGAATATACTTATGTTTCAGGTTCGGGTTTGCCAGGGTTTACCTACAATTCATTTTATCAGGTTTGGTGGAGAGGATGGTCAACAGCTAGTCTCGATTTGTCGGGTTTGGGCGGACAAACAGTGATCGTAAGTTTTGCTTCTGGAGATTGTAGTTTAAGCGGTCATTTTGGATATGGTTATATTGATTTAGCTTGTTCA
>DAOOQH010000304.1:0-2481 GCA_035388625.1 Chitinophagaceae bacterium
ATTCCATTTCCCTTCACTCGGGTAAAAACTAATGCATAATTAGATTTTCTTTAGAAATTGAATTCTTTCATCAATAACCATTTGCATTGAATTAGGCAGATATTCATGAGTCCACGGATGTGATCTTCCAAAAACATGATCTGAATCAACAGTAAACAATTTTGCATTAGGCTGCCATTTTTGTAAACTTTGTGCACTCGAATAATTAACCGCAGGGTCATTTAATCCATGGCAAATTAAAATCGGAATTTTCAATTTCTTAATTGCGTTTTGAATATTTAAGTGAGCTTCATTCTGTTGGTAATCTTCAAACAATTGATAATATAAAGGCATTTTTTGATTGGTGCGTTTGTTGTGATAATACATCACACCTTCTTGCTTCCATTTTTCCATTTTATCGAAAGACATATTACCCCATGGCGTTTTGCATTCTGATATAGAAGCCCATGTAATAAGGGCCTTGATTCGTATGTCTGTTGAAGCTTTCAAAATGGCAATACCTCCTCCTCGGCTATGACCTAGTAATATAATATTTGATATGTCTACTAAGTTGGCATAATTATTATCCTTACTAGAAATCCAATCAATAATACAATTCACATCAAACAATTCTTTGGAATAGTTATTTCTTCCAAAAGCTTCAAGATCTGTAAACTCAAGAGGCGAATCCAAGGTTGTACCATTATGAGACAAATTCATTTTAATAAAGAAAAATCCAGCCTCTGCAAATTGCTTGGCAATGATATCAAAATTACCCCAATCCTTTAATCCATTAAATCCATGAACATAAATTACAATCGGAAGTTTTTGATCTCTATCTTGATAAAAAACATCAGTTCCCATCAGTTTATTCTCGCTACCCGAAACTGCTATATCCTTAATGATGTTCATTTACTTTATTTATCTCTTCACTACTTTTTTAGTCCAAATTCCTTTTGCCGATTTGATATTAACAAAATAAATTCCATTTGGTAAGTTAGAGATATCTATATCAGTATTGACTGCATTTGTATTCACTGATTTCAATTTCATTCCTTGAATATCATGTAGTACAATCTGATGAATTTCGTTATTGATATTATTGATTTGAACAGTGAATTTATCAGTTGATGGATTAGGATAAATTGAAATATTTTGTTCAATATCAAATGAGGTTGTTGCTAACGGCCAACAATTTGCCGAAGTAGATAACCATTTAGTATCTAACCAAGTAATTCGCGACTTAATAAACTTTTTAAAATTAGTTATTTCTTCATTATAATTTGTTGCCATTGGCGTTGGTTCATTCACAATTGGAACACCCCAAATAGGCCATTTTGTAAAATTTCTTGAAATTGCATTTGAAGCATTTAAATAAGTGTTTACAGAATCAATATAGGCAAATATTTTAACTGTATCTAGTGGTTGACCAGGTTTTCTAAAATACGAATAGCGACATTTCAATTCTTCCATAAAGCTAATATCTGAATTTAATTTATTCCACCAGAATGGCGGTAATTTGCCATTTGAACCACAAACTCCACCAAAATTATAACACCAACCTGTATCAACAGCACCATTACAATCAACTGTATTCTTCCAAGCCAAATTAAAGTTCCACAATGGACCTGGTCTTAATTTTGTTCCTTTATCCTTGTACAAAAAAGTATTTTTTCTATAGGCTTCATTGTTTTTGCTCAATTCTTGAATAATCATAAAATCGATAAATGAATTTTCAGCACCAAATCGACGCCATCCTAAAGTGGTATCTTGAAAATTAGAGGCATTTAAAGCTGCCTCAAAACTATCAACATATGATTTGATATAAGCTTTTTGAACTGGAATGATATCATTCGCACTTGGGTATTCATACTCGAATTTTATTTGTTGTGTTCCACTTGCAAAGGGAGGTGTGAAAGCGCTTGTCCAACCATCACCATTCCCATCAATTTTTACAATATAACCTCCAGTTAAATTAATACCCGAATTATCTGTTGGACCAAGATTAGCGATATCCAAACGCAATGAATCTCTTTTTATTTTTTCACCAAAGGTATAAATTCCAACATACTGCGAATTGATCATCACTTCACAGTAACGCTGACGCGAAGCATAACGCCCCATTTTATCATGCAGATTTAAACTCAATACATTTCTAAGCAACGATCTATCTTCATAAGATGATAAAAGCACCCAATCGTTTTCTATTGGTAGACTTAAAAGCGAGGTATTAAAACTTACATTTGGCGCACTCCAAGTTTCAATAGAATACGATTTTTCGCATTCTAAATGTGTTTTTGTTGATGCCCCGAGAATCGAACGAGTTTTCGATAACATTTTCACCAATGCACTGCAGGCAATGGATCCTGGCGGACGATTGATTATTAAAACTCGCGAAACTGCCAACGAAGTGGAAATCACAGTGGCCAATACCGGGTCGTTCATTCAGGCGGAATTTTTGCCTCGTCTTTTTGATTCTTTTTTTACATCCGGAAAAAAAGA
>DAOOQH010000305.1:0-2425 GCA_035388625.1 Chitinophagaceae bacterium
TATTTAATATCAATAAAAAAATGGACCTTTTATCTGAACTTAATTTAGATATTACAACAGATGGCAAGCGTTACGGAAATTTAATTAATTTAAAACCATTTAGTATCGACCCTCGTCTTGGCGCTGAACTTGCTTATAATAAATTATTTTATGTTCGTGCAGGTATCGGTAATTTTCAACGAGTATTAAGTGATGATGACACAACCAATACTAAAAAAACATTATTGTTTCAACCAAGTCTTGGATTAGGAATTAAAATTAAAAACTTCGCAATCGATTATTCGTTTTCAAGTTTAAATATTCAATCGAGTGCTTTATATAGTCATTTTGTTTCACTTCGTATCGATATCAATAAAAAAGGCACGAGCGAAAATAGAGACGAAGCCGAAATTAATGAGCGTGCAGATGATATCAATCGACAACTTAAAAAAAGTAAAAACTAGACATTTATGAAATTTAAAAAATTACTATTTCTACTTCTCAATGTCATCTATTTCATTTCGCCTGCTAAAGCGCAAACTTATGGTAACGAGTGGATCAATTATTCACAAACCTATTTTAAGTTCGGTGTTTTTAGAGATGATATTTATCGAATTCCAATTTCACAATTAAATGCAATTGGGTTTCCAACTTCAGTGAATGGAGCCAATGTTCAGGTGATTAGAGATGGTGTTGAAATTCCAATTTTTGTTTCTTCGAATGGTGCCTTAAGTGGCTCAGATTATATTGAATTCTTTGGAGAAAAAGCAAACGGCATAGTTGATATTCCATTGTATAAAAACCCTTCGTCTCAGCTCAATCCAAATCATAATTTAATTTCAGACACTGCCTTTTATTTTATCACTTATAATACAAGTATCAACAATAAAAGATATGCTCCACGTGCGAATAATTTAGCTGGTGCTCCAGTAAAAGAATCATTTTTTTGGGACAAAACAAAAACGAATTATCGAGGCGATTTTGCAGCTGGACCATCATATTATTATCCAACCTCAACGCTTACCTATTTATGCTCTTCGCAATATGAAGATGGTGAAGGTTATTCAAAAAAATACACATCAAATAATGATTCAATAAGCTATACTTGTTTATTTCCATATAAAGTGTCGGGCGCACCGAATGCTTATTTCAAAACAACTGTGGTTGGATATAGTTATATAACTGCTCATCGCTTAAAATTGTACGCTAATGATAATTTATTGGCCGATTCAACTTATAGTGCCTTCGGTTATAAGCGATTTAATACTTCGGTGCCAATGTCATTTTTAACCCCGTCAAATAAAATCACATTTAAATATACACCGCTCAATACTGTTGTAGCAAATAATGTGTATGATCGATATGGCATTTCATATACTGAGTTTAGATATCCTCGTGAATTTAATTTCAACAATGTTGATTCATTTTATTTTGAACTCGATCCAAAATTGACAGATTATTATCTCGAAATTTCAAATTTCAAACACGATAATATCGCTCCTCGTCTTTATGATTTAACTTCAAATGAATATATCATAGGTGATATATCGATACCTGGCGTTACACGATTTTTAATTCCGGCTTCCAACCAAATCAAAAAATTATTCCTTCAAAGTCAAGCTGGCTCTAGCTCATTGGGTAATGTGAGTAATCTAAAAAATATTACATTCAAAAATTATTCAGTCGGCACTAATCAAGGTGATTATATAATTATTACTAGTAAACGTTTATTTGATGATGGATCAGGTAATAATTATATCAATGAATATAAAAATTATAGAGCATCCATCGCAGGCGGTTCATATAATCCATTAGTTGTTGATGTAGATGATATTTACAACGAATTTGGATATGGGTATAATTATCATCCTCAAAGTATTAAAAACTTTTTACATTTTGCACATACAAATATTGCATGGACTGCAAAACCAAAATCTGTTTTTTTAATTGGTAAAGGTATTGACTACAAAGATTATCTTACTTATTCAAATGCCCCTTCTACCACTTACCCTTTTCCTGTAATTCCATCATTTGGCGAACCTTGCTCTGATAATTTATTTACAGATTTTAATTTTACTAGTAAGCCACAAATTCCAATTGGGCGTTTACCTGTGCGTTTACCAAATGATATCAGAATTTATTTAGAAAAAATTAAAGATCATGAAGCAGCTGTAGCAAACACATCGAACCAAGTAAGTGATTCATTATTATGGCGAAAAAATGTATTACATATTGCTGGAGCAAAAAAAGCGAATGAACAAATTCAGGTATTGGCTCCGCTACTTCGTCAAGAAGCTCAAATAAAAGATACCTTATTTGGTGCGAATGTGACGACAATAAAAAAATCAACCACATCAGCAGTTGAAACAGCCAATAGTGCTCTTATAGATCAACTATTTAAGGATGGTATCAATATCGTTCAATTTTTTGGCCATGCGTCATCCTC
>DAOOQH010000306.1:0-2342 GCA_035388625.1 Chitinophagaceae bacterium
TTTTACAAGCATTAGAACTTGCTACGCAAACAAGTAGCTTAAAGTCGATGGAAATTTGTGAGAGGAAAATAGCTATGTCTTATGCATCACTTGGGAATTACAATTTAGCTTATTCACATTTGCAAATTAGCCAAGCATACAAAGATTCATTAGTGAATATTGAAAGTGCGAAACAGATGAATGAAATGACTGTGGTTTATGAAACTGAAAAAAAGGAAAAGGAAATTGAAAAGCTTAATCTTTCAAATTTAATTAGCCAATCAAAACTTGATGCACGTCGAAAAGAGAGGAATTATTTTATTATTTCAACACTATTATTTATTGGACTTACAGGCTTAGCCTATAAAGCGTTTACAAACAATCGTAAGAAGAAAAATCAGTTGAATGTTCAAAATGATTTGATTGAAAAATCATTAAGTGAAAAAGAAATTTTACTAAAGGAAATACATCATCGTGTAAAAAATAATTTACAAATTGTTTCTAGTTTATTGAGTTTGCAATCAAATTCTATTCAAGATGAAAAAGCATTAGATGCTATTCGTGAAAGTAAAAATAGGGTTCAGTCTATGGCCATCATTCATCAAAACCTATATCAAGATGAAAGTTTAATTAATATCGATGTGAAGGAGTATGTTGAGAAACTAGTTGAATATCTTTTTCATTCTTATAATATTCAAAACAATAATATTCAACTTGAAATGGAAATACAAGCTATTCGATTAGATATTGATACTTTGGTTCCTTTGGGTTTAGTAATGAATGAGTTGATTAGTAATAGTTTGAAGTATGCATTTCCTAATCAAAGAAAAGGATTTATAAAAGTCAGTTTATATCATGAAAGCGATATTCTTAAATTATCAGTTTATGATAATGGAATTGGGATACCTTCCAATCATTCAAATTTCAATCAAAATTCTTTTGGTCATAAAATGATTCATGCCTTTATGAAAAAGCTGAAAGGTAGTATTCGAATTTATAATGATGATGGTACCAAAGTTGATATAGAAATTAAAAATTTTAAAATGGATAAACAATGACCGAGATTAAGATATTAATTGTAGAAGACGAGCCAATTATAGCTGAAGATATATTATCAGCATTAGAGAAGAATGAGTTTCAGGTATCGGCCATTGCGTATGATATGCAAGATGCAATGTATGAATTGGAGCATAATACACCTGATCTAGCTTTGTTAGATATAAATTTGAATGGAGATCAAGAGGGGATTATGATAGCCAATAAAATTTCGAAGGAATATCATTTGCCGTTTGTTTTTTTAACTTCATATTCAGACAAGGGCACACTTGAAAAAGCGAAGCATACCGAACCATCTGGATATATTGTAAAGCCTTTTTCTGAGGCAAGTTTATATTCAACTATTGAAATTGCTTTATACAATTTTGCGCAGAAGAATAAAAAGAAATTTCCTGATTTGTCACTGTTGAAAATCAATAAATCATTGTCTGATCCTCTTTCAGAGAGAGAGTTTGAACTTATTCAATTAATTTATGAGGGATGCACCAACCAACAAATTGCCGACCAATTATTTATTTCTCTCAATACAGTCAAAAAGCATATCAATCATATGTATCTCAAACTTGATAGTCATTCACGATCTAGTACAATAGCAAGATTGCGAGCATTGATGATGCAGGTATAATTCTTTCAAGATGGTTCGTATTTTGGTCTTATCTCTTTTTTAGTTATTAAGGATGACTTGAGAATACAAAATTAGTAATATTGCTTTCTACGGATATTACATCCAGTAAATCAACATTTCCATCCCCATTGATATCTGTTGACAGATAGCCGAATTGAAAGTTTGAAATGTCAGCTTCAAGTAAACCTAAATCAAGCAAATCAATATTCTCGTCTGAATTTAAATCTCCAGAATAATAAGCAAAAATAGTAGGTGTAATTTCAACTTGATTATCACCATATGCTTTGTTAGCTGAGGTTGTAAAATCGTAAAACACGGGTTGTGCGTTTATTAAAACAGGCGTCGCACTCCAAGTCAGTAAAGTATTGCGGTGTTTTACCAAAATATAATAGGATGCATTCAAAGCCGGAAATGTACAAGTAGCTGTGCCATCAGTCATTAGTAAAGTTTGCAAACTAAGCACTGGCATAAGAGTGGAAGGATCTACCAATTCAATTTCTATTGAATCAACATGTTGACTATTAGAGCCAACTCCTTGATTTTGTAAAACAGGTACCATTTGATTCGACGTATTCATATAACCTTGAAGAAAGACTTTAATATTCAATGTTGAGACTGGATTTGCCGCACCATCAGATTCAATTTTAAGTACCCAAAAATCTGTTAAGCCAACAGAGCTTTC
>DAOOQH010000307.1:0-2283 GCA_035388625.1 Chitinophagaceae bacterium
TGCTTTTCTACAGCCCTGACATTTAATTTACAGGACGTGAAAAACTATTCCTTTGTAATCTCACTTTGTTTTTCTACAGCCCTGACATTTAATTTACAGGGCGTGAAAAACTATTCCTATGTAATCTCACTTTGCTTTTCTACAGCCCTGACACTTAATTTACAGGACGTGAAAAACTATCGTTCGTGCCTCACTTTGTTTTTCTACGGGTGATTTGAAAAAATGAAGCTAGCAATATTATTCTCAATTAAAGGTGAATCTAATAGATCAACATTGCCATCACCATTAATATCTGTTGAATAATATCCAGAAACAAATTGATAGATATCATTTTCAAGTAGTGACAAATCTAGCAAATCAATATTTTCATCGGCAACTATATCTCCAGCATATAATGCCCAAATTCCATTTTCAACTTCAATCATATTATTACCATATGCACTTGACGAAGAAAGAGTAAAATCATAAGCTGTTGATGTACCGATAGTAACAGGATTTGCACTCCACGTTGTTAAAGAATTTCGATGTTTAATGGCAATATAATAGGTACCTGCCCCGCTTGAAAACAAACACGAAGCGGTTCCATCTGAGTTTAAGGCAACTGTTTGCGTTTCGATCATTGAATATGGTGGAACAGCAGCATGCAACTCAACCACAATTGAATCGGTTAGTGTGCCACTTGAACCAACACCTTGATTGGCTAACGCAAGCTCCATAATATTGGGCGCAACATAATAGCCTTGTAAATACAATTTCAAATTTAAAGCAGCCAACGAACAATTGGTTGTTTGAATTGTAATTTCATTACTCGCAACAATGTATCCACCGCCACTTACCTCACAAACAATTTTATCACTTGTTACAAAGTTCGACAAAACATATGTATCGCTACTACCACTTTGCATTACAATACCATTTTTCTTCCAAGTATAAACAGGATTCAAAGGCGGATTTGTGATTGATGCAGAATATGTTATGGTAGAACCTTCACAAATTGGATTACTTAAATTTGAAACAATATCAATAGATACAACTTCATTATCGAAATACGATTTCGCTTTTAAATAAGATTTATTCCCGATTTGTTCACCTATATGACGTGCAGGCATGTCATCGAAAGGAGGATGAATACCACCCCAAATTCGTGATGCACTTGCCTCATCTGATGCATCTAAATAAGTAGCATATTGAAGTTTAATTTGCACGGTTGGACTTTTTTCAAAAACTAAGAAATTGCTATTGGCAGGAATTGTATATTCATATAATCCACCAGGAAAATAAGGTGTTCCAGTGAGGTTTGTCATACAAATAGCACCTGCTCTTGAAAATGTTGAATGACCAGAGGTATAACCTGCAAATGGAGGTGTAACAAAAGTTTCGCGTTGGTATGGCATCCAATTTTCAGCAAGAATCCAACCTACCCCAGCAGCATTCATTGGTATTGTTCCATTATAAATAATTGATGGGAACCCTTTCCAAGTCTTTACTTTTATTTTATTCAAATTTACATTTCCTACACCGCGCAATGCAGCTGGATCGCTCATAGTAACTTGCTCAATAAACCCAGGTATTAAAGCTAAGCCTGCAGGATTGTAATTAGGCAACATAAAACTAGTGCATTGGCCGAGCGCTGCCATTTTTCGAATCATCGATATTGGTCGAGGAGAATCATACCATCCTTTAATTCCCCAACATGAAATGGCAGCATCATGCATGGCACCTCCTAGAGTAAAATAGGATTTTACGTCCCACTCTAAATCCGGACAAACAGGACCAACACCACCCATTTGTTTTTGAAACCCAGGATAATCACTTACACTATTTAATAAAGTAAACCAATGTCCAGGAGGGGTTTCTGAGGTTGGACCATCGGCCCAATATTGCGAAACAATACGTGTATAATCGCCTCTTTTAATTAGTTGTGGTGTATAAGGTTGTCCGGTTACTGGATTTAAACTATATCCAGGGCCTAGTTGTGTGAATCCATTATTAAAATCATAAAACGCTTGGACATCGGCAATGGCTGTTGGGTATGTAGCAATATTTCCTTTCCCTTTTGGTGAGATATCCCAAGTGGTTGTATCGTTCGCATCAAGATGTGATGACCAAGCTAATACCATTGAATGCCCCCATTTTAATAGTTGGGCTGATGAATCGTTACCGTTAGCTAAATTTAATTGAGGTGGCATACCTGGATCATAATACATTGGATAATCTACACCATTTCTTGTATGATGCACTGCAGTTGACGTTGGCATCGAGAATGGAAGCACCTTACCCCAT
>DAOOQH010000308.1:0-2281 GCA_035388625.1 Chitinophagaceae bacterium
GAGGTACATTCATGGGCATATCACGAAATAATATGGGTGGTATTAATTCTTTGACAGGTCCGTTTGTTTTAAACTCGGGTTCGCGTATGATACTAGGTACTTCATTAATTGTTGCACCATTTACGCAAACACAACGTATTTATATCGATTCATTTGGAAAGATATTTATTGGTGCAACCACTGATAATATCGGAATAGGAACTACCTCTATAACACCAGTAGACAAATTGCATTTAAATAGCACAACTTCGTCAACCAATTTTCGAATTACCAATTCAACCAGTGGACATACTGCCAATGATGGTTTTCAATTAGCTTCATCAGGTAATAATTTAAACTTATTAAATAAGGAAAATGGAACCTTGTCATTTGGAACAAACAATACAACCAGAATGGCAATTAGTGCTACTGGAAATATTACTATAGGAACAACCTCAACTCCTGCGGGCTATAAATTATTTGTTGAGCAAGGTATATTAACTGAAAAAGTAAAAGTGGCAATTAAAACAAGCGCCAATTGGGCCGATTATGTATTTGCTGATAATTATGAATTAAAACCACTTGCTGAAGTTGAAAATTTTATTAATGCGCATAAACATTTACCTGGTATTCCATCGGCAAATGAAGTGGTAGCAACAGGCATTGATTTAGCCACTATGGATGCAAAACTATTAGAAAAAATTGAAGAGCTCACCCTTCATCTTATTCGTATGGAAAAAGAAATTGACCAATTGAAAAAAGAAAATCAACAATTGCAATCTCATTCTTCAACCATAATAAAATAGAAGAAAGATGAAAAAGCAATTATTTTTATTCATGCTATTTTTAATAGCGTATACATCGCAAGCTGGATTGATTCAGCATCAAATAGATCAAATTCCAGCACACCAATTTGTAAAGAAATCGGTTTTTATTTCGAAGACAGTTACGCCTGAATTAAATCAAAATTTAAAACGTTATGTATCCTCATTTGATTTAATCACGGTTAAACAAGAAACCCTAAATATCATTGCCAAAGAAAAACCCCAAGCACTCGAAATGAGTTTACCTATTGATGGTGTTTGGGAGACTTTATTATTAACCAAGAGCAATACGATAGATGATCATACTCAATTTTCAAAAAGAGATAAGAACGGAAAATCGTTTATAACCTATATATCAGGCGCTTATTATCATGGTGTTATAAAAAATAAAGTCAATTCAATCGTTGCTATTAGTTTTTTTGAAAATGATATTATTGGCGTTGCCGGAACCAATTTAGGAAACTATGTAATTGGCAAATCAAATATTCATGATTTTACGAGTCATGAATACATTGTGTATAATGATCAAAACTTTTTATTACCTAATAATTTGGGTTGTGCAACCAATGAAGCACAAATTTTTAATCCTTATCAAAATGAAACAAGTGAGGCTTTAACTGAAACCATTACAACCAATTGCGTAAAAGTTTATATTGAATGTGATTATGAATTTTATTTGGATCATGGTAGCGATACCACAATGGCGATCAATTTTGCTACTGGTATTTTTAATTTGACCAACGGTTTATATTTAAATGATTCAATATCCACAGGTATCTCTGAAGTTTCAGTATGGACGATATCTGATCCATATATACTTTTAACCTCAACATCCGATATGCTCAATGATTTTGGATTAGCAATGGCAGGAGGTTTTAATGGTGATCTTGCCCATTTATTTTCAAATCGGAATTTAGGAGGAGGTATTGCATGGGTTGATGTATTATGTTTTACACCACAGTATGAAGTTGCAGTATCAGCAAGTTTAGGAAATAGTTTAACACCCTTACCTACTTATTCATGGAATGCCAATGTAGTAACACATGAAATGGGTCATAATTTAGGATCAAAGCATACACATGCTTGTGCTTGGAATGGAAATAATACAAGAATAGATAATTGCGGTGGTCATGCAGGTTATACATCAGGAACATGTGCTGATATATTACCCGATCCCCCAGCCGGAGGAACCATTATGAGTTATTGCCATTTAGTAAGTGTGGGTGTTAATTTTAATTTAGGTTTTGGTCCTCAACCAGGTGACCTAGTACGTTCAAAAGTAAATAGTGCAACTTGTTTAACGCCATGTATCAATTGTCAAACTGATATAACAGTGAGTAATATTTATTCAACTACATTAACTGAATCAGATACTTGGATAAAAACGAGTGGACAAACCACCATACTTAGTACTGCAAGTATTCGATTTGATAGGATCCGTATCAAATCGAATACTTGCAATACTAAGTATGGTAGTT
>DAOOQH010000309.1:0-2265 GCA_035388625.1 Chitinophagaceae bacterium
AAATTATGCACATTCTTTGGAAGGTAAAGTATCTTAGAATACACAGATAATACCATTTCCAATCATAAATAGTCCAAAGACTATTTGAATTGTGAAATGGATTATGCCGAGACAATTTACAAATAGTCTAAATACTAGTAAATTTTAGAATGGTTAATGCCAATCTAGTCTGAAAAGATTACAATTGAGACACCGAAAATTGAATCAAATTGATAACATAATCGGTAATTTTTTTTTATTTATCTGTGTTATCTGATTGATCTGTGAGAATAATTTTAGCAGTATATCTGGCTGCGACATTTCTTATTCTGAAAATTTTATATTGGTATATCTTTAAGGACAACCATTCGATTTGAATCTTATTGCGCTAATTCTTTTTTGCCAGATAATAAATATAAAACTGCCATTCGAATGGCTACACCATTTTCAACTTGTTGCAGGATAATTGAATGCTGACTATCTGCCACATCTGAATTAATTTCAACACCTCTATTAATTGGACCTGGATGCATAATGGTGATTTCTTTTTTTAATGAATCAAGCATTTTTTTATTCACACCATAAAATAATGAATACTCACGAAGTGAAGAAAACAGCGGCATGTTTTGTCGTTCGAGTTGAATACGGAGAATATTGGCTACATCACACCATTCTAAAGCTTCTTTTAAATCATATGTAATATGAACACCCAAAGACGAAATATATTTTGGAATTAAAGTGGGTGGCCCAGCAACAGTGACTTCCGCTCCCATTTTTTTAAGACAATAAATATTTGATAATGCCACCCTTGAATGCATGATATCACCAATAATGGCAATTTTTTTTCCTTTAAGATTTTGATGTTTTTCTCTTATTGAATATCCATCTAATAAAGCTTGTGTTGGATGTTCATTGGTTCCGTCGCCAGCATTTATGATAGCAGCATCAATATGTTTCGATAAAAAATGTGGTGCACCACTAGCGCTATGACGCATTACAACCATATCTACCTTCATAGAAAGAATATTTTGTGCTGTGTCAATTAAGGTTTCGCCTTTTGATACACTTGAGCTACTGGTTGCGAAGTTAATGGTGTCGGCACCTAAACGTTTTTCAGCCAGTTCAAACGAAATTCTGGTACGTGTTGAATTTTCGTAAAATAAATTCACGATAGTTGTATCGCGTAAGGTGGGCACTTTTTTAATTGGTCGCTTCAAAATTTCTTTGAAATGATCGGCGGTTTTAAAAATAAGTTCAATATCTGTTTGATTTAGTTCTTTAATCCCTAATAAATGTCGTGTACTTAATGCCATATTATTTATCCCTAATTTTAAGTGTTTTTGTGCCTTCTTTTTAAGTGAATCATTATTTTAAGTACTTATCATAAGAACTTCATCTTTGCCATCTTTTTCTTTCCAAAATACTTTTACTTTTTGTGTATTCAACGAATCAATTACCAATCCCGTATAATCTGGTTGTATAGGTAATTGTCTGCTAAATCGTCTGTCGATTAAAGTCATTAATTCTACTTTATTTGGACGGCCGAAATCAATCAAGGCATCAAGTGCACTTCGAATCGTTCTGCCAGTAAACAATACATCATCAATAAGTACCACATTTTTGCCTTCAATTGAAAAATCAATTTCAGTTTGGTTAGGCATCAGTATTTCTCCACCTGTATTGAAATCGTCGCGGTAAAATGTAATATCAAGTTTGCCATATTGCAATTTTGATTTAACAAGTGTGCTTAAATAAGCAACCACACGATTTGACAAATAAATACCTCGGGGCTGAATTCCAATTAGTACAGTATTAGAAAAATTAGCGTGATTTTCAATTAATTGATGCGATAGACGTTCTATTACGATATTGAACTTGTGCGAATCGAGGATGGTTTTCAAATCAAGTATATTTGGGCAAAGATAAAAAAGAAACGCAGAAAAGAAGTATCGTGAGAAAATAAGTCGTAGCTATTCATTAAATGCTTCTAAATTTAAATTGCTTAATGCAAATGAGCTTTTAGCTTCCTTTGGATTCATGAAATAAACCTCAATAGAATCATAATTCAATTCTGTCATTTTCATGTCGATATATAAATGTTGCTTTTTTACTTTGTGAAAAATTCGATCTAATAAAATACTATTCTGTTTAACCTCTTGGTTATTTTTGGTAAGACGGATTCCAAATCGTGTCATTCGATAAGTATCCCAATTGTCTTTAAAACATTCTACATCTATTGATGCTCTTATCCATTCGAATTGCTTATTTGGTTTCGGAACCATAAAA
>DAOOQH010000310.1:0-2216 GCA_035388625.1 Chitinophagaceae bacterium
AATGAAGACATGTATTTATTTAAATAGGATAATCCTATTATGCTTCAAGAAATGCAAAATGAATATTTAAAGATCTGAATTTTTTAGCGCCATAAACAACAACGCAGTTATTTCTGTAGCTGAAATATTAATTTCAATCCTGAAGGGATTGCATCTTTATAGAAATAAAAACATCAAACATTCGACCCTTTCGGGGTCGAATATCCTTTATCTTCATTGCTATAAACATTTGAATCCTTCGGATTCTTCAACCAATTGAGTGCCTAATCAACCGAAAATGAATACATGTATTTGTTTAAAATAAGACAATCTTATTATGCTTCAAGAAATGCAAAATGAATATTTAAAGATCTGTATTGTTGATGACTACTCCTCTTTTATCTGGTCCTTATTGGCATAGGTATTGATAATAGGAATACTTTCAACATTTTTAGAGTATTTTCGACTATTTACTGACAAAACGTAAGATCTATATGAACCAAAACAGACAATTTTTCGGACAAAACGAAGAAGAAATTGAAATTATGCCAATAGTGCCACTTACTGAAGATGAGATGAGTGATGATGAAAAAAAGGCCCTACCAAAAGATTTAATTGTTCTCCCGCTTCGAAATATGGTGCTCTATCCAAATGTAGTTATTCCTATTACTGTATCACGTGAGAAATCGATTAAGGCATTACAAGAGGCCGAAAAAACAGGTAAACATATTGGCGTTATTTCTCAAACAGATGCAAAAAGTGAAAACCCAGGCTATGCTGATATTAATAAAATTGGCACTGTTGCCCAAATAATTCGACAAATAAAAATGCCTGATGGAAGTCTCACCGTTTTTATGAGAGGCCGACTTAGGTTTAAGGTCAATGAATGGCTACAAGATGAACCTTTTTTCAAAGCGGATGTAACCTATTTAGAAGATACTATTCCTGCAATGGACAATGAATTTGCGGCAATGATTGCTACCGTGCGTGATATGGCCGAACAAATTATGCGCAAGTCGAGCAATGTACCGCCAGAAGCAAGCATCGTTTTAAAAAATATAGAAAATATTTCTTTTCTCAATCATTTTATTGCATCTAATTTAAATTGTGATACAAAAGATAAACAAGCTTTATTAGAAGAGAATAATTTTACAAAAAGGACAGAAGACTTACTACGCTTATTACAAGTTGAATTACAACATGTAGAATTAAAAAATAAAATTAGCGATAAAACACGAGGTGAATTAGACAAGCAACAACGCGATTATTTTTTAAATCAACAAATGAAAGCCATTAAAGATGAACTTGGTGGCGATTCAAATGATAGAGAAGTAAAAGATTTACAAAAACGAGCAGAAGGAAAAAAATGGAGTGAAGCAGCTAAAGAAATGTTTACAAAAGGAGCTGAAAAGCTTGAGCGTATGCACCCATCTACACCTGATTATTCAACCGTTTATAACCATCTCGACTTATTACTTGATCTTCCATGGGAAGAATATACAGAAGATATTTATGATATTAAAAAGGCAAGAAAAGTACTAGATGACGATCATTATGGGATGGATAAAATCAAAGATCGAATTCTTGAATATTTAGCTGTATTAAAATTAAAAGGTGATATGAAATCACCAATACTTTGTTTTATTGGTCCTCCAGGAATTGGTAAAACATCTTTAGGTAAATCTATAGCAAATGCTATTGGTAGAAAATATGTTAGATTTAGTTTGGGTGGATTGCATGATGAAAGCGAATTACGTGGACATCGTAAAACTTATATTGGTGCCATGCCAGGTCGAATTATTCAATCACTCAGAAAAGTAAAATCAAGTAATCCAGTTTTTATTTTAGATGAGATTGATAAAATTGGTCGTGATCATCGCGGCGATCCTAGTTCTGCTTTGCTTGAAATTTTAGATCCTGAACAAAACAATTCATTTTATGATAACTATCTTGAATTAGAGTACGACTTGTCTAAAGTATTATTCATTGCCACAGCAAATAGTTTAGGAGATATACAACCAGCGCTTCGTGATCGTTTAGAGATAATTGATTTGAGTGGTTATGCGGTGGAAGAAAAAATTGAAATCGCTAAAAAACATTTAGTGCCTAAACAAAAAGAAGCACATGGCTTAACTAAGTTCAGCATTAAAATGAGCAACCCTGTATTAAGCAAACTCATCACTGAATACACTCGTGAAAGTGGTGTTCGTGAGCTTGAGAGACAAATTGCAAGTGTG
>DAOOQH010000311.1:0-2178 GCA_035388625.1 Chitinophagaceae bacterium
CGTCAGAAAAAATAACGGTTGAGTTACCTTATGCAGGAAATGGAAAATGGTTGCTAACAGACATCTCAGGAAAAATAATTAAGCAAAGCAATATAGAAAACAACACCATAAGTTTCTATATCAATGTGAATGAAGTTGTAAACGGAACCTACTTACTTTCTTTAGAAATTAACGATATAGTTTCTTCTTCAAAAATTGTAATTGTCAGATAAAAATAATGGTATGAGAAAAATTTTATTGCTACTTGTCTTGGTTATTGGACTGCAAACTGCAAACGCGCAATATGTGTCGATACCGGATAGTAATTTCCGTATGGCCTTGAAAGCGAAATTCCCTGCCTGCTTCGATTCAAACGACAGGATGGATACGACGTGCAGCGGCATTCTAAATGCAGTATCATTAAATGTAAATAATAAAAGTGTTAGCTCTATACAAGGTATTCAATACTTTAAAAAGCTATTTGTCTTAAACTGTGATTCAAACAATATTACTACCATCCCTCATATTAATGATACTTTGTACGGTTTGTTTTGCAGCCATAATAGAATTACTTCCATATCTACTTTGCCAAGAAATTTAAAAGATCTGGATTGCAGCTATAATCAATTGACTGCACTGCCTGCAATTGATAAAGTCAGTAATTCATTAGATTGTTCTAACAACCCATCCTTAAGTTGCTTGCCAACCTTGTTTCCTAGCGTTTTTCAAGGAATTAAAATTAGGAATACTGCAATTACGTGTTTCCCGAATGCTTTTGGTGGAGATGCTGATACTACCTTACCTTTTTGCAATAGTCCATGTGCTTTTATTGAAATCAATACAGTAACAATTCCTGATTCAAATTTCAGACTCGCTTTAAAATTGAAATTTCCAACGTGTTTTAATATCTATGATAGAATGGATACTACCTGTGCTGATATTATAAATGAAGATACACTTGTTGTTTCAGGAAAAAATATTTCTTCTTTAGAAGGAGTTCAATATTTCAAAAAACTGAGACGTTTAGATTGTAAAAATAATAACCTGACGACCATGCCCGTATTATCTGATTCATTAAGTTATTTAGAATGTGATAATAATAAACTAGTGAATTTACCTCAGTTTTCTAATCAACTAAACGTATTGACATGTATTAATAATTTGCTTACTTATTTGCCTGTTTTTAAACCAAAGAGTTCATTTTATCAACTCTCTTGCGATAGAAATAGATTGATTACTTTGCCAGTATTACCATTCTCTTCCATGTTTTATTTATCCTGTTCAGATAATCAATTGACATCATTACCAAGTTTGCCAAATTTCCTATATGCTTTAAGTTGTACGAATAATCTTTTATCGTGTTTGCCTTTATTGCCATCAGGATTAAATGGTTTAAATATTAAAAACAATAACATCACCTGTTTGCCAAATGCAACAACTGCAAGAGTAGATACTATCTTGCCTATTTGTACTAATTTAAATAGTATTTGCGAAGTAAATCCATTTGTTCAAGGCAAGATTTATAATGATCTAAATAACAACGGTGTTTTTAATAACGGTGAAGAATTATTGGCTGAGCAAATTGTGAAAGTATCACCTAATAATTGGCTTGGTGCAAGTGATGTAAACGGAACTTATTTAGTTAAGCTGGATACAGCAATAAATAACACATGGAGTGCCATAAATAATTTTAGATATGCAACGATTACACCAACATCATATTCATTAGCAAATATTCATAACTTAGGGTTGCAAAGTGGCAGCTATGATTTTGGCATTCATTTTATTCCAAATGTAAAAGACTTAGAAACAACCCTAGGTTCATCACCAGCACGACCAGGTTTTACTACTAATGTAACAGTCAGGGCAATTAATGTCGGAACGGTTAATCAATCCAGTATTACAATTAAACTAAAAAAACCAACTGATTTTAGCGTATTATCAACTTCTATTTCACCTACATCTACTATCAATGATACCTTGATTTGGAATAATATCAGCATCAATTATTTAGCACATCAGTCTATAAATGTACAGCTTCAAGTGCCAATAAATGCAGTACTTGGTGATAGTGCTTTATATGAAGCATGGTCGAATGGTACACAAGGTGATACTACACCTTTAGATAACTATACAAAATGGACAGAAGTGATTCGCGGTTCTTTTGATCCGAATGATAAGTTGGTAAATAAAGAAACT
>DAOOQH010000312.1:0-2146 GCA_035388625.1 Chitinophagaceae bacterium
TCCTGCGAATTTGTAAATGATTAAAAGGGTTGTCTCGAAAGAGGCAACCCTTTTTTAATAGTCTTATTTTAAGTTTGCTGTATGAATATGATATGATTAGAGGTTTTACGAGTTCTACCAATTCTAATTCATTAATAGTTTAAATTGATTATCAATTGTAGAATCGGTATTACAATTCAAGTTTGTATATTCGTTGTGATCAAAATACTTTTTTTATCTATTGAGCGTTATTGCTTAAAATTATAACTATGAAAAATAAAAAAGAGATTATTTCAATTTCAATCATTTCAATTTGCTTAAGCTTATTAGGATCATGGATGGATAATGATATCAAAGTGTCAGGTTTTGGAACCCAAGTATTTGAAATTGCAATGATGAGTATAATTATATTCGTTGTTTTAAGTCTATCATATTTTATTTCGATATTTACTTATAGAAAAATCAAACATTTGGTTTCTTAATTTATCATGAAATTTTATTTTCGTTTTCTTCAATATTCATCAAAGGTCTATAATAATGAGCGCATTTGGATTCGTTAAAAGATTTGCAATCTATTTACCTTAAAATAAATAAATTGGTTGATATTTGAACTCGAGTTGAAATTAATATTTCATGAAAAAAAGATCATCATGAAGTTCAACCTACAAAATTTGAAATGAATACATTGGGTCATCTTTTTCGTGTTACCTCCTTTGGCGAGTCGCATGGATCGCATATAGGTTGTGTGATTGATGGATGTCCCGCGGGTTTGATTGTTAACCCTGAACTTATTCAAAAGCAAGTTGATCGTCGTAAAACTTTTCAATCCTCTTTTTCAACAGAGAGGAAAGAAGAAGACAAAATCGAAATAATCTCAGGCATTTTTGAAGACAAAACAACTGGAAGCCCAATTGCGATTCTAGTTAAAAATAATGATGCACATTCAAGTGATTACGATGAACTGCGACATGTATATCGACCAAATCATGCTGATTATACTAATGAAATTAAATTTGGTCATCGCGATCATCGCGGTGGTGGAAGAAGTTCAATCAGAGTTACCGCACCTTTAGTAGCAGCCGGTGAAATTGCCAATCAATTGTTACAAACTTCAAGCTCAATTACTACTCAAGCATACGTTTCGCAAATTGGAAAGATTGCCATCCATAACAAACATGATTATCCTTCATTCAATTTAAATGAAATTGATAGAAATGAAGTAAGATGTCCAGATCCGGGAATTGCATCGCAAATGATTGCAGAAATTGAAAAGGTTAAACAAGAAGGTGATACTTTGGGTGGAATGATAACATGTGTAATTCACAATGTGCCTGTTGGATTGGGAGAACCCATTTTTTCAAAATTACAGGCTCAATTGGCAAAAGCCATGTTATCGATTAATACAGTAAAAGGATTTGAGTATGGATATGGTTTTGATTCAGTGTCGATGAAAGGGAGTGATTACAACGATTCTTTTATTCATACACAAGATGGTATTCAAACAAAATCCAATAGAAGTGGTGGTATTCAGGGAGGCATATCTAATGGTATGGATATTTATTTTCATATTGCCTTAAAACCAATTTCGAGTATTAAATTGGAGCAAGAAACTATTAATAAAAGTGGACAACCTCTATCTTTACAAATTAAAGGTCGACACGATGTTTGTGCGGTTCCAAGGGCTATTCCTATAGTGGAAGCTTATACAAATATTGTTTTGGCTGATGCATTTTTACAAGCTAAACTTTCAAAATTATGATGAAGAATATACTATTATTGTGTTTGACAATTTTGCCGATGCTAAGCTTTTCGCAAGATAAAAAAACAATGAAAAGACTAGAAGCTCAAGTTAAACTTGCGAAGGAGCAGGAAGCCGCTGCCAGAAAAAAGCAAGAGAAAGAAAACGAGAAGAATTTGCCAGCCACTAAAATAGGGGCAACGTTTTTACCTTTTCATATGGTGGATGCCAATCATCAATTTATTACAGATCAAGATTTGCCAAAAGATAAACCTATTTTACTCGTTTTATTTAATCCAATGTGTGATCATTGTCAAAAGGTAGCCAAAGCGATAGCTGATAATAAACCAAGGTTTTCTGATATTTCTATTCTATTCGTATGCGGTATGAATTTATTAGAAGAGATACCAAATTTTATTGCGCAATCTT
>DAOOQH010000313.1:0-2139 GCA_035388625.1 Chitinophagaceae bacterium
TACATAAAAATAGACTTGCTTATTAATTTGGCCATAAAAAATAATGCGCATCCTTCGAATAAAAAAACCGCCATCTTGCCCCCATGATTTATCACATTGTTCGCATTTTAATTGAGCATTCGTTTCTAATAGTCTATTGTAACGGACTTGCATATAACCGCGAATACTGAAGGATTCATACCAGCTAGATTTTTTAGGAAGTTCAATTTCTTTTGATTTGTCTTGCGCGTTTGAATGAAATGAAATCATTATCATTGTTAATGCAGTAAGTATACAATGTTTCTTTAACATTACTAAAAGGTTATTAAAAGATTAAATAATGGCGCAAAGGAAAATTTAATTTTCTGATATGTTCGCATTTCCAATGTTACCAAATTATTACTGTTTTGAATATCAATATAAAAACAGTATTACCTCAATATTACCAAATTGTTACTCTTTCTATCCTACTTTTAAAACTGCAACTTATATTAGACATTTGTCCTAAAATCAAAAACAATGAGTATAAATTCAATTTTGAAAATTTTTCAACCAAAAGACAGAGTTTTTTATGCCTTATTTGAGAATGTTGTGGACACCGTTGATATTATGGCAAAAAAATTACGTGAATTAGTGCATGAATCAAATTTTGATAAACGAGCTTCATTAATTGCACAAATTGAAACGCTTGAGCATGATAATGATAATTTAACACATGAAATTTTTCTTGAATTAGGACGCAATTTCATTACACCATTTGATCGCGAGGATATCCATTATTTAGCAAGTGCCTTAGATGATATTGCAGATTATATACATGCGACTGCAAAAAAGATTAACTTTTACAAAGTCAACCCACAAGAACAAGGTATTCAAAAACTAGCCGAATGTATTGAACTGGGAGTTGAATCGGTAAAAATTGCTGTAAAGGAATTACGTAATATGAAAAACCTAACGGTGATTACGAATGCACTTGTTAAGGTAAATAGCCTTGAAAACCAAGCCGACGATATTTATGATATGAGTATCGAACGATTATTTGCAACAGAACCTGATGCAAAAGAAGTAATTAAAAAGAGAGAAATTTATCAAGTGATGGAAACTGCAACTGATAAATGTGAAGATGCTGCCAATGTAATTGAATCTATCATGATCAAATATGCATAGGCTTGTTTAATGAAACTTAGTTTATTACTTCAATACAATCATACATTAAATACTTTTCAAAGTAACCTTTCAATTAATATACAATGACATTTGTAATCGTTATTATTTTATTAGCTCTCATCTTTGATTATATCAATGGCTTTCATGATGCAGCCAATTCAATAGCAACCATTGTTTCTACCAAGGTATTAACTCCTTTTCAAGCTGTGTTATGGGCTGCATTTTTTAATTTTGTGGCCTTCTATATTTTTAAAGATCATGCTGTTGCAAACACCATTGGTAAAACGGTTCAAAAAGAGTTTATTACACTGCCCGTTATTTTTTCTGGTTTAATTGCAGCTATCGTTTGGAATTTAGTGACTTGGTGGTTTGGTATTCCTTCATCCTCATCACATACATTGATTGGTGGATTTGCTGGTGCAGGTATCACACATGCATTAGTGTCCAAAGGTTGGATGCCGCTTTCTGAAATTGTTGAAGTAGATAAGGTGGTAAAAATATTCTTGTTTATTTTCCTAGCTCCATTTGTGGGTATGTTTATTTCCATGTGCTTTACATTTATTATGATTCATCGAAATACATGGCTCAAATCCGCATTACTAGCGCTAACAGCCATAGGTATGTGGTTTTTGTTCGCCAAGTTTCAAGAAGATAAAATGAATGAGAATATTTCTAAATTATTTCGTGTAGATAAATATGAAAAAGAAGTTTTAAAGGATACTTCTAAATTGGTGAAGCTTGAATTAGCAAAAAAGAATACTGCCTTATCTGCGCCATTTATTCATCAATATAATAAAATTGGTGCCAAAGGGGTTGCAAATGAAATTATAACTCATATTGATACAAAGGAACTTGTTCATTCAATTTATGGGGATAATTTAAAAAGATATTTCAAGTACGATCAACTTAGTGTACTATCGAAAAAGGATCCTAAAAAAGTAGAAGAATTTGAACATGCAAAATCATCTATAGATAGTTTAAAGCCACTAGTAA
>DAOOQH010000314.1:0-2126 GCA_035388625.1 Chitinophagaceae bacterium
GGGCTTTATTTAGCGGAGACCTAGTAGTAGATGAGAATATGGATTTATTAGATTTAGGCTTAGTAGAAGCCGATATCAGTGCTTTCTCATTTGGTTATTTACCAACCGATATCAATGGTGATGGTAATGTTGATTTATTAGATAGTCCAGTGCTTGAGACGAATATTAGTAATTTCGTTTTCTCAGCACATCCTTAAACAAACAACAAGAGTTTAATATTCTGATTTCTGAAATCATTATAATTAAAACCGATGAAAATTTTGCGATCAACATTTTGTATGTTGGTCGCATTTTTTTTCAGTAGAATAAAGTTCATTTGCATAATTGAATTTATTTTTTATCTTTGATAGTGCATCCTCTACATGCCAAAAACTTATACATTTGAAATTATCAATAAGCTTGATAGTTTTAAAGTTGAATCACAATCATCTTTTTGTAAACTTAAAGTTTGGTTTGTTTTTTAAATAAAATGAGTTGTAGTTTGTAGAAGGTGTTAAACAATAAATCTATTCATTCATCCTAAACACCTAAACCCCATGATTAACAATTTACAAGCTCCCTCACAAAAATTCAATAGAGGACTGAAATTAGTATTGATCATGGTTGCATTTTTTGCGACCATTTTTACTTCTAAAGCTCAATTTTTAAATTTACCTGTAACGGGATACAATGCGGATGTTGTTGGAGATGGTGCAGGTATTGGAACCACTTCAACAACTCATGATGTGGATGGTGCAGGATGGATTTTTGTCAATACAACTTTTAGTCCAGCAGGTACGGTTTGTGCCACAGGAACAACCGCGATGCCCGCAAGTAATACAATTAATAGTCTTACCAATCCTGGTTTATCATATACGATACAACCTTATAATGCCAATAACTCACTGCGTTTAGCAAGTGGTACTTCTGGTTTATTGTCATTGGTGACACCAACAAAAGCAGCGAATGTTTATTTGTTGGCACTTGGAGGAAGTGGGGCTTGTACAATTACCGCAACAATTACATTTGATGATGCAACCACTCAAGTTGCAACAGGCAGTGCTGCAGATTGGTGTTCTGCAACTGGAGCAGCGACTACAATATTTTATAGAATTTCTCGAACAGCAACAACTTGTACAGGAGGAACTTGCCAATATTTGTTTGATGTTAACCTTCCAATAAATAGTGCTAATTATAATAAAAACATCGTATCCATTTCTGTAGCGAGTACAGGAGGAATCCTGAATGTAATGGGTGTTGGTATGAAATCTGTTTGTACGAGCCCTTTAGATCAATCAACTTCCTTTTTAACGCCATTAAGTGCACCAACTACGGGTTCAATTACGGGAGTTTTTGATAATGCCGCAACCATACCAACAGGGTATTTAGTAGTGCGGTATCCAGCAGGTGCAATTCCTACATCACCTGTCAACGGAACAACTTATTTAGCAGGTGGCGCTTTAGGCTTAGGCACTATTGTTCAAGCTTCTAGTTCAACATCAATCAATGCAACTGGATTATCAGCTTCAACAGCTTACGATTTTTATATTTACTCATATAATTCTGGCACTACATGTGGCGGTCCAATATATAATACTGTATCTCCTTTAACTGGATCAGCAACCACCGCAGCATGTGGGGCGCCAACCATTGGTAGCTTGAGCGCTGGCATTACTACCATAACAGTTGGTGCAACAGGTGCCGATGTTACAACTATTGCAGATGCATTAAACAATATCAATACATTTGGAATTAATACACCTACATTAATTGAATTACAAAGTAATTATGTAAATGAACTAACCTCAAATACATTAAATATTATTTCAAATTCTTGTTACTCTGCTACAAATACTTTAACCATTCGACCAGCACTAGGTGCTACCGGTTTGGTGATATCAAGCTCAGTAGCTGGACCAACCATTAATATGAATGGTGCTTCATTTGTTACCATTGATGGTCGTCCAGGTGGAATTGGCGGTGCAATCAGTATTCCAAATTCAGCTTATTTAAGTATAAGAAATACCTTGTCAGCTACAACAGCTATAGCCATTCAAATGATTAACGATGCTAGTAATAACACAGTAAAGTATTGTGATTTACAAGGTCAAGGAACAACATCAGGCGCTTTGCCAGGAACTCCAGGT
>DAOOQH010000315.1:0-2105 GCA_035388625.1 Chitinophagaceae bacterium
TATAATAATCCATCCTACGTTTCTGCTATTTCTTTTAATTGTGCTTTGATTTTTTAAAATCATTCCTCCCTAATTTCATTCAAGTCGTCACTGAACTATATTCAACCGTCACAAATTTTTAATTGCGCGCCACATTGTGCCTAGTATTGAATTAAAATTTAATACTCACTAAAAATTTAAAGAAAATGAAAAAAATTAACCACACATTTTTAATGCTCTTGATTAGTTCATTAGCATTTGCACAATTTCCAAGCCCTTATTGTGGCCCACTTACCTTTACAACTAATGTAGAACCTATTACCTTAGTTGATTTTGCGGGAATCAACAATCCTAGTTCCTTTGTTACAGGAGGTGCCGCACATCAAGATTTCACTGGCCAAACTGCACAAGTCACTGCCGGACAAACTTATCCTATTGCTCTCAAAGGCAATACAGATGGCAATTTTATTAACCTGTTTTCAGTTTATATGGATTGGAATCATGACAATGATTTTAGTGATCAAGGTGAAGCCTATTATATTGGAAGTATCACAAATTCAAATGGGACTGATAGTATTTCATTGCTTGGAAACATCACAATACCAGGAACAGCATTGGCAGGCATTACAAGAATGCGTGTACTAAAAGTATTTGAGCAAAGTTTAGGGTTTATGCCTACGTCTTGTAATACAAATTTGGCTGGATATGGCGAAGCAGAAGATTACACCGTAGATGTAACAGCCATCACACAATGTCTCACAGGAATCAATTTCCCAACTTCAAGTATCACACCAATAAGTTGTGATGGAAGTATGACCACTATTTCAAATCAATCAATGACAGGACAATATTTTACAGTAAATGTTCAAAGTGGACAAAGTTATACCTTTCAAAGTTCAATCAGTACTGACTATTTTACGGCAAGTACAGATGGTGGTTTAACTGCTGACTATGCGGGCACAAGTCCTTTTGTTTGGCAATCTAATGCAACAGGTTTAGCTACCTTTTACTTACATAGTAATATCAATTGTGGTGTAGATGCACAAATACGTACAACTTCGCTCACTTGCGGTACTGCTTGTTTAAACGGACCATTGTTTCCAGCAACAACATATTCACCACCAACATGCGATAGTGTTACACAAAATTTAATTACAGCAAATGCTTTTACAGGACAATACAGCAACATTCAAGTACAAACGGGAAGTACATATACTTTTAGCAGCTCTATGGTATCAGATTATATTACGCTTAGCGCTGATGGCTTGACTGCTCTAGTTGAAGGCACTGGTCCAATTACTTGGCAATCGAACTTTACAGGGGCAGTTAGGTTTTACATACATAGTAACCAATTTTGTGGTGTTGATTCTACAACTAGGTCAAAGTTTGTTAGCTGCGAATTATTAGCATTACCAGGTTGCGTATCTAATTTGTTTATCACTGCCAATGACACAGTATACGTAAGCGTAGGAACATATGCTATCAATTGGGATTTACCAACAACTGGTGGACTGGCCGATTCAGCAGCCATTTATATTGGTTTAGATTCAATAAATTCTATTCTTGAATTTCCTGCAATTCCAACACCAGGTTCTTCAAGCTTTGGCTTTGATGCTACAGATATTGGCACAACTTATTATTATTGGATAGTGCTTTTTAATGCAGCTGGTGAAGCAATTTGCACACCTGAAATTGGAGTAATTTATGTGTTGGCCAATCCTATTAGCGGCATGGATGAAAATGCAATTGACAAAATAAATAGCTTTCCAAATCCTGTAAAAGATAAGTTGACTTTAGGCAATGTCAATGAACCTTTACAAGCCAGAATTTTAAATAGTTTAGGGCAAGTAGTGATGCATAAAACCATCAATAAAACAAACAGTGATATCGACTTAGCTGAACTTGATAAGGGAATTTATTTCTTACAATTAAGCAACAAAACTCAACATGTAAAAACATTGAAAATAGTTAAAGAATAAACATTACTAAAAATGTGAGTAAGCAGTCTGCCAAGTTCATCTGGTGGGCTGCTTTTTTTATTAAAATCACATAAATTACTTTTCACAAATTCCAATTTTAAATAACAAACAATCTTTCTTTATTGATCGTCATGACGGTCTCGATCC
>DAOOQH010000316.1:0-2085 GCA_035388625.1 Chitinophagaceae bacterium
CAGGTGCCGTGGTTACAAAAAACGTTCCTGATTACGCATTGCTTGTAGGCAATCCAGCAAAACAAATTGGCTGGATGAGTGAATATGGACATCGTTTACAATTCAACGAAGCTGGTGAAGCAATTTGTGAAGAAAGCAAACAAGTGTATAAATTAGAAAATTCAAAAGTCACACGAATAAGTTAATAGAATATGGGTAAAATTAAATTCGCCGTAATTGGTTGTGGGCATATCGGAAAACGACATGCTGAGATGATAACAAGAAATGAAGAATCAGAATTAGTAGCATTAGTAGATATTAAACCCAAAGAACAACTTGGGATTGAAAGCTATCAAGCCGCTTTTTTTTCATCTATTGAAGAATTATTGCAAAGTGATACCCTAAAAAATATTGATGTAATTAATATTGCATCACCCAATGGTTTTCATGCTGAACATGCTATGAAAAGTTTAGAGGCTAAAAAACACGTGGTGATTGAAAAGCCAATGGCACTTAAAAAGCAAGATGCAGAGCAAGTAATTTTTAAAGCGCTCAATGTTCATAAACATGTATTTGCTGTGATGCAAAATCGATATAGTCCTCCAAGTGTGTGGATTAAGGAATTGATAGAGAGTGGACAACTAGGTGAAATTTATATGGTTCAATTAAACTGTTATTGGAATAGAGATAGTCGATATTATAAGTCCGATAATTGGCATGGTAAATTAGATTTAGACGGCGGTACCTTATTTACTCAATTCTCACATTTTATTGATTTGATGTATTGGTTATTTGGTGATATCGAAAATATCAAATCGAGATTTACAAATTTCAATCATCAACAATTAACTGAATTCAAAGAAGATAGTGGTGTAATTAATTTTGATTTTGTAAATGGTGGACTAGGCTGTATGAATTTTTCGACATCCATTTGGGATAAAAATCTAGAAAGCTCAATGACCATAATTGCTGAGCATGGAAGCGTAAAAATTGGCGGTCAATACATGGATAAAGTTGAAGTTTGCCATATTAAGGATTATACCATGCCTGAATTAGCTCCTACCAACCCAGGTAACGATTATGGTGCTTATAAAGGCAGCGCAGCGAACCATCATTATATAATAGATAATGTTGTAAATGTACTAAAAAACAGAGCAACCATTACTACTAATGCGTTAGAAGGATTGAAGGTGGTTGATATGATTGAGAGGATGTATAGCGCCGAATAATTATTTAAGCATTATTTTTTAGTGCGGAATTTGCTTAAATTAATTTCAGGGTAATATTTTTTAAGCAATACGATCATTAAAATGATATAGATGATAGTCAATATAAATTTGATGGCTATATCGAACCATATATTGCCATTTATTAAAAAGAGTGAAGTGATAAATAAAAAAATGGCCGACAAATTAATCACGATACTCAACATAAATTTATAAGGTATGGGCCAAACTTTTTGCGCTCGATAAAAAATATAAATAGGAACGAATAAATAACCTAAAGCTGAACTGATTGCAGCGCCTTCCTTTTTGAAATAAGGCACTAACAAAAAGTATAAAATTCCTGTAATACAAGCTGCCACAAGTACCGCAATGGCTAACGGTTTATTATCTTTAACAATACTTGTACCTACAGTGGCGATATAGGCGTATCCATAAATAATACCATTGAATGCTAAAATACCAGCTACTAAAAATGCAACTTGGTATTCTTTAGTGGTAAATATCATCAAACCTTCTTTGGCAAATAAGGCAACCACTAAAGCAACAAAACACATTACCATACTATATATAGTAAGCACAAACGAATAGGTTTGTTTAGCTTCAGGTTTATCAATGATTGAAAAAGCAAATGGTCCCCATGCCATTTGAAAGGCACCAACAACCATCGTTACTGCAGAAGCTAACATGGCACCAATTGAATACAACCCGACTTCACTCTTTCCATGAAAATGTTCGATAATAAAAGATGAAGAACTATTCATAATCCAAAAAGCAATGGAAGTTGGAATTAACGGCATCGCATATTTCAACATTTCTTTTAATCGTATCATTGAAAAATATTGAGGTTTGATCCATTCAATCATAAGAGCAAGAACATAGA
>DAOOQH010000317.1:0-2020 GCA_035388625.1 Chitinophagaceae bacterium
TATTTAAACAATAATTACTCTTCTTCTATTTCATATACAAAAACATGGGAAGGGAAGCCATTCAATTTTTCAGCAGCTTTACGTCATAACCAAAATACCCAAAGTCGCGTGGTTCAAGTAACATTACCTGATATCTCGTTTACAGTGAATCAATTATTTCCCTTTCAGTTTCGTAAAGAAATTATAAAACCAAAATGGTACGAAAAAATTGGAGCGAGTTATCAATTCAATGCATTAAATCGACTCGACTTTTTTGATTCCAGTTTTAGTATATCAAATTTGAAATGGAATGATTTTCAAAATGGATTTAAACATTCAGTTCCAATTAATGCGAGCTATAATGTTTTGAAGTTTTTCAATAGTTCCTTCAATTTTAATTATGATGAGTATTGGTATACCAAACGTAATTTCAAATCCTATAATTTTACATCGCGCAAACTTGATACCATTGGAGACTCAGGCTTTTTTACGGCGCGTAATTTCAGTTTATCAACGGCTTTATCAACCCGTATTTATGGTATAAAATTATTTAAAAAGGGTGCCATAAAAGGTATACGTCATGTATTAACGCCATCGGTTAATTTAAGATACCAACCTGATTTTGGTGGTGGCATAGGAAACTATTATTACAATACTTTTATCGATAGCAATAGAAATTATGCGCGTTATTCATATTATGCTGATGGCTTATTAGGCGGACCACCCGATGGTAAATTTGGTGGAATCGGTTTTGGTTTAGGCAATACCTTGCAACTAAAAGTAAAAAACAAAAAAGATACCATCAGTGGAACACGAAAAATAAATCTTATTGATGGGTTTGACATTGGGGGCTCCTATAATTTTGTAGTAGATTCATTTAAATGGAGTTATATCTCGATGCGTTATCGAACCAATTTGTTAGAAAATATCAATATCTCGGGTTCAATTAGTTTTGATCCTTATAGTATTAATAAAGAAAATGGAAGACGTTCAGCGATTACAAATTATGAAGCCAATGGTAAGATTTTAAAATTTAATTCTGCCGATTTAGCCATTCGTGCCTCATTACCAGTTAAGCGACAAAACTCAGCATTGAACAAAGCAACTGATGAACAAAAAGAAGCCATTGGAAATAATTATGGTTTGTATACAGATTTTAATATTCCATGGAATCTTGAAATCAATTATAGTATTGGGATAAGAAAAAACTATTTAGTCAAATCAAAAAAAGATACTTTAGAACTTGATCAAAATTTATTGGTACGAGGTGATATCAACCTAACTGAAAAATGGCGAATTGGATTTTCAAGTGGATATGAATTTAGGACCAAACAATTAACTTATAGTTCATTTGATATATTTAGAGATTTACATTGTTGGGAAATGAAACTTGGGCTAATACCATTTGGGCCGCGAAAGAGTTCTAACTTTTCACTCAATGTAAAATCTTCTGTGTTGCAAGATTTGAAATTGGTTCGCAGAAAAGACTTTAGAGATAATTTACAGTAATATAGTCCGTCATTAATGTCCTATTTCTTTATTGGTCTCGATTTAAAATCCAGTCATTGACTTTAGACGCGACTATAACTACTTTGATTCATGAGAATCAATACCATCCTTATTTTCAAGATTTAAATTAGTTGATTGTTTGATATCCATCATTTCCATTAATTTCATTCCAAGTAAGCCATTAATAGATCCATCAGTGCCACCGCCACCGCCTATTAAAATTTCTGGCATAACCTTAATCTTACCTTTGCCTATTTCTTCTGTAATTTTATATTTGGCAAAATTGTCACCACCCATGGCTTGCACTTGAAGTTGATAGGCTTCTGCCGTAGATTTACCAATTGCCATAATTTTTTCTGCTTCGGCGAAACCCGTTTTTGATATTTTTTCTGCCTCCGCACTTGCATTCAATTTGGTTGCCTCTGCTTGAGCGCCAGCCCTTGCTTTTGTTGCTTCTGCTTCAGCATTCGCTCTCATCTTTGTTGCCTCTGCTTCTGCATTTACATTCAATTTCAAACTTGTAGCATCACCC
>DAOOQH010000318.1:0-1980 GCA_035388625.1 Chitinophagaceae bacterium
ACTTTTTTAATATAAGCCACCACTTGCCAACGTTGCTTTGTATCTAATTGACTTGCATATGATCCCATTGCATTTTTACCATAAACTATTCCATGATAAATTCGACCTTCACTCATTGCTAGGTATAGAGGTCCAGATTTTAAATTAGCTGGCATGGCTGCAAATTTTCCACTTGAGTAAAGAGGGCCATTTCCATCCAATTGTGTACCGTGACAAATACCACAATAAATTAAATATAAACGTTCGCCTTCTACCAAATCCTTTTCACCTAATGGAATTGAACATGTATGCGCTTTTGCAAGTGTTGTATCAGTTTCACCTATATGATCGGGCAATGCTTGTTCGCGCGCGATTGTATTTGGCGCAGGCATTTTGTTATAGGTTCCACCTTGAGCTTCAATTTTTTCGGTCCCGTGGTAAAAGTCTACCGCTCTTGAATACACCATATCAGGTGCGTACGTTCGTCCTGTGTTGCGATGATAATCACTACACGAAACTGCGAAGGTTGCTATTACAAACAGAATATATACAGATATTTTCTTCATTTCCTTTATGCTAATTGTTGTTGAATTTCGTAATCTTCTTTCTTATCAAAACGGCCATACCACCATTCAGATTCTGCAATTTGAATATTGGTTTCTTCTGCACCGGTTGATTTTAAAAATGCTTCTGTTTCTGTGGCGTTGCTATCATTTACTTCAATCACCATCACAAATTTATCATCTGTTTGACGAGGATGAAAGATATGTTTTTTTACACCAGGCATAATTTGATTTAAATAACAGAATGTAAGCACCATTCCAACAGCAGCAAAAAGAACTGTTAACTCAAATGTAATTGGAATAAATGCTGGCAAAGGGAAATTAGGTTTACCACCAAAGTTTTGAGGCCAATCGGTTGTAAATATCCATCCCATAAAACCTAATGCGGTGCATGTTCCGGTAATACCATAAATAAAACCTGCGATATGCAAATCACTTTCTTTTTCTCCAAGTGCCTCATCTAAACCATGAACGGCAAAAGGTGTATATACATCATGAATTTTATAACCAGCACCGCGTACTTTTTTCACTGCAGGAAAAAGCACCGCTTCATCATCATAAACACCGACTGCAAATTTTTTTATACTCATTTTATTATTATTTCGAGTTGAACTTTCTAATTAAATATCGTTTGCCATTTGAATGGACTTGTTACAAATTGTTTTATTAGTGATGATGACTTTGTTCTTCAATAAAATGGGCTGTATTTGATTCTTCAATTGCAACCATTTTATTTTTATAATTCTCACCACTTGTTTTCAAGATAAATTTAATTTCTGCAATTGCAATTACTGGGAAGTATTTAGCAAATAGGAAATAACATGTAAAGAACAAACCAAATGAACCTAGATAGAAACCAACCTCTGTCCAAGATGGTGTATAATAACTCCAACTTGATGGAAGATAATCTCTATGTAATGCCATGATAATTACAAAACGCTCGAACCACATACCGATGTTTACAATAATACTCATGAAGAATGTAAACCAAACATTACGACGTAATTTCTTAAACCAAAATAATTGAGGAGATACCACGTTACAAGTCATCATTGCCCAATAAGCCCACCAATAAGGTCCCATTACACGAAGACGAAATGCTTCTTGCTCCCACATCACACCACTATAATAAGCGATAAATAATTCAGTTAAATAAGCAACACCCACAATTGAACCTGTTAACACAATAACCTTATTCATTGCTTCAATATGACCAATAGTGATATAGGCTTGAAGATTTAATACTTTTCTTGTAATTACTAAAAGTGTTTGCACCATTGCAAATCCTGAGAATACCGCACCTGCAACGAAGTAGGGAGGGAAGATAGTGGTATGCCAACCTGGTACAATTGATGTTGCAAAGTCAAAAGATACAATCGTATGTACCGAAAGTACAAGTGGTGTACTTAAACCAGCTAATACAAGTGATAACATTTCA
>DAOOQH010000319.1:0-1961 GCA_035388625.1 Chitinophagaceae bacterium
CGCGCCCAGCCGCACATTTAGGCACTTTCCCATTTTTGCAACCACGACAAGCAACCGCACATAAAAATGTAAAAGAGCCAAAATTTCCAACCGCACACCAAACTTAAAGTAAATGAAATTTATAAATGGAATCTATCATAATTAAATAAGTATAACTTTACATATTATTTAAAACTAATGTACATGAAAAAACAATTATTCATATTCATTTATATTATTTCAACAGCATTTATTACGAATGCGCAATGGGTAAATTCTGGCCCTGAATATGTTGGAGGAAGCGCGAAGTTAAGGCAAAATAATAGTAGAATTTATTTGTTAAATACAAGGTTATACCATAGCGATGACAACGGTGCAACTTGGCAAGTAGAAAATACTCCATCTGTTACATTTAATGATTTAGTTTTTTTACCGTCTAAAATAATTGCTGCTACCAGTAAAGGATTGTTTGTAAGTTATAACAATGGTACAAATTGGATTTCCCATAATACTGGAATAACAAATTCAGATAGTATTGGTAGTATGGTAGATATTGCACAAAAAGGGAACCGTTTGTTATTAGTGGCGCAAGGCGGAATTTATTATTCAGATAATGAAGGTGTTTCATGGCTTGCTAGCATTGCTACTAACGGTTGTCGCCAAATTGCAATAGTCAACAATACCATCCTTACCAGTAAAATATCTGGTATTTGGTCATCATTAGATAATGGTTTAAACTATACTGCAAGCCCAAACACGGGTATCGCTGGTGCTAATCCTAACGTAACAGATCTAATACAATTTAGTAATACATTTTATTGTATAGGTGGTTCAACTGCTATGGGTTTATATAAATCAAGTGATGAAGGTTCAACATGGCAATTATCCAATACAGGAATTGGCGGCACAAACATATTGTCAATTCGTTTAGTTAATTCAAAACTATTTGCAAGAAGTAATTCTGGTTTGTATGAATTAAACACAATTACCAACAATTGGATAGTCAGCAGCTTAAGCCCAACCGATAACAAATCTATTTTACATTTTAATATGGGTAAGTATTTTGCATTTTCAGCTTCACAAATTAGTCTGCAATCAACAATTGATTCTGGGGCAACTTGGATAAACAATGAATCAGGTATTTACATGCAAACCTTACAAAGATTGTGTGTAACAAGTAACAATAAATTGTTTGCTTGTAATGCTCAGGGAACTTTTATCTTTAATCAAATTGATACTACTTGGTCTCGCTTTTCGCCAGCTAACTACAATTTTGGCGGAACAGTAACTTCTTCGAACACGGTTTATAATTTTGCTTTTGGAGCTGGCAATCAATATTATGCTGCTACCGATGGAGGAGTATGGAATAGCAGCGACAATGGTCAAACTTGGACTCAGCATATTTCAGGTTTACCAAATACTCAATTCAATTACAAAACGGTTAAAGATTTATATATTACAGGTGACACAATCATTGCAGCCACTGAAGGAGGCATTTATCGTAGCTTAGACCAAGCTAATTCATGGCAGCAAGTCCTTAATTTAAACACTGCTGATTTGTATAAGTATGGCACCTATTTATATGCTGCAGGTAATGGAGTTTACCGAAGTGCTGATAATGGTAATACTTGGACAGCATTTGCAGGTGCTACTAGCGGTGGACCATTTGAAACAATATCGGGCGCTGGAGGTAAAATATTTATTGGAGCATTTCAACAAGTAGGATTATTTGCAGACACCACTGCAAGCAGTTTTACATCTGGTGGTGCATCAAGTAATTTTATTGGCTATGAAGATAAATTATTCCTCCCTAACTCATACATTGATGTAAATATCAATACCACCAACATTATAAGTATGGCTGATAATTTACCTTGCTATTACGCTTCTGTAGCGCTTGGTTGCCATAACCCATATCTTTATGTAGGCCAAGGAAATTGTAGCATTGCTATTTATGATGAAAAAATTTGGATTGGTGGCTC
>DAOOQH010000320.1:0-1957 GCA_035388625.1 Chitinophagaceae bacterium
TTTTCTTTTCAAGTAAACCTTGAAAATGTTTAATCGCAGTTACAAAATCCTGCATGGTAGTGAGGGTAGCTCCTTTAATACCCGCTTCGGCTGCATTTGAAAGGACTTCCCAAAATGTTAGATTTTTTTCTTGTGCAACAATCGAAATTTTGTTGAGTGAA
The DNA here is from genome assembly GCA_035388625.1 of Chitinophagaceae bacterium. Taxonomy (GTDB): domain Bacteria; phylum Bacteroidota; class Bacteroidia; order Chitinophagales; family Chitinophagaceae; genus OLB11. The sequence goes on from DAOOQH010000320.1 coordinate 162, forward strand.
GTGGTGCCAATTCCACGAGTTGGATAATTGATAATTCGTTTTAAACTTTCTTCATCCTGTGGATTTACTAGTACCCTAAGATAGGCAACATAATCTTTTATTTCTTTACGTTGATAAAACGACATACCACCAAATATTTTATACTTGATGCCTAATCTTCTGAGTGATTCTTCAAAGGCGCGGCTTTGTGCATTGGTGCGATATAAAATTGCGAAATCTTTATTGCTATAATGATTACGTAGCTTTTGTTCAATGATAGCATCCGATACAAATTTACCTTCGTCATTATCAGTGAATGAACAAACCAATCTAATTTTTTCGCCAGGATCTTTATCTGTCCATAAAGCCTTTTTAATTTGATTCTCATTTTTAGAAATCACCATATTGGCCGCATCTAATATGGTGCTTGTACTTCTATAATTTTGTTCAAGTTTAATCACCTTAACTTCATCATAATCCTTCTGAAATTGAAAAATATTTTCCATACTTGCGCCTCGAAATGAGTAAATACTTTGCGCATCATCACCCACCACACAAATATTTTCGTTGAGAGCCCCTAGTAATTTTACAATATGATATTGAGCCAGATTGGTATCCTGATACTCATCGATCATCACATATCTGAATTTGTGTTGATACTTTGCAAGTATATCAGGGAAATTAGTCAGTAGAATATACATATTCACCAATAGATCATCGAAATCCATTGCGCCATTTTTAAAACATCGTTTACTATAATATTCAAAAATTTCGCCTATCATCGGGCGATTACTTCTTGCATCTTCTTGTTGAATGGTATGATCTTCTTTATATTCTTTATATGTATACAAATTATTCTTTGAGGATGAAATTCTATTATAAACAAAAGAAGGTTTATAAACTTTATCATCAAGATTTAGTTCTTTTACAATTGTTTTAATTACACTTTTAGCATCATCGGTATCATAAATTGTAAAATTGCTTGGATACCCTAATCGACTTGCATCAGCTCGTAAAACCCTTGAAAAAACAGAGTGAAAAGTTCCGATATATAAATTTCGAGCTTCCTTATTCCCAAGCATATGTTCAATACGCTCTTTCATTTCTTTAGCCGCTTTATTTGTAAAAGTGAGCGCTAATATTCGAAACGAGTCAACGCCTTGATTGATCAAATGAGCAATTCGAGTTGTTAGAACTTTTGTTTTTCCGGAACCTGCACCAGCAACAATCATGAGTGGACCTTCTGTATATAAGACAGCTTCACGTTGCGGTTCATTTAAAGGCAATAAATAATCTTGCATGAAGGCAAATATAAGAATTCATATTTTAGATTCATGATTATGATATTCACATCAAATTGAGAGATTGAAAATATATTTATTAAGGAAGTAATCCCAAAATCTAATAACACTTTAGGTGGTTTGTCTTAAGTTTTTCAATATGAGATATTTATTTATAACACTTCAATCTTAAAACTTTATAATAAATATTTCATTTACTTAAGCAATTGTCTATTTTTGGCACTTTAGTTTAAATTATGAAGATAGAAATAACTGGTGGTGACCTCACTTTGAAAGAATTTTACAAAATTGTTTACGAAAACGCAACTGTAGTTCTTAATAAATCTGCGGTTTCAGAACTCGACAAATGCTATAAATTTCTGAAAGAATACTCTGAGAAAAAGCTTATCTACGGTATCAATACTGGATTTGGTCCAATGGCACAGTACCGCATCAATAATGAAGATAGAAACCAATTACAGTACAATTTAATTAGAAGCCATGCAAGTGGATGTGGTGCAATTTTACGTCCTGAGT
>DAOOQH010000321.1:0-1956 GCA_035388625.1 Chitinophagaceae bacterium
GTATAATTTTCAGGTTGGTTTTTTATATCCATCATTAGTTTTCTATACGCCGCTTCAAAATCTTTTGCATGATTAAAAAAGAGTGGTTCTAGCACAGTTGAGTCGGTTGGTTCAACTGTCCAAAATGGCATTAAAGGATATCGTAAAGAATCAACTGTTTTACCTGCATTAATTTCAAGTCGCATGCTATCACAATAATTTGCCATGGTGCGCATCATCAAAGCCATGGGCTTCACATCGTGTGGATCGAGGGTAGGATTTACACATGACTCATCTTCTGCCATTTTTTTACTGTTGGTATCTGAGCAAGAAATGAATATACATAGGGAAGCAAATAATATCCCAGCAATTAAATTTTTCATACAATATTTTATTGTTTGGTTATTTTAAAATAACACCTTTCGCTTCGAATACTAATTCTTTCAATGGCTCAGTGATTGCCTCAATTTCTTCTTTTGATTTTTTATCATCTTTCGCATATTCTTTTAAATCAGCGATTGATGTTTCTTCAATTTTTGCAATCCCATCAACAATAGCTGTTTTTCCAGATGCATCTTTAGGCATAAAAAAACCATAATCTTTAAAAGTAACACGCATGCTAGTGCCATCATTATTTTTTAATTCCATCCAGCAGCCTTTGGTTTGACAAACCGCTTGAATTTTCCCTTCTAACTTACAAGCTAATTCGGTATTTGCGCCCATCATTGATTTTAAGCTATCTGTTGGTTTTGCACCCTCTTCGGTAATTTTTTCGCCGAAGAATTCAATTTTTGGTTGACCTGCTTCAGTTTTAGTTGTGGTTTTTGTCTCCGCGTTTTCATTACAAGAAGTGAATAATAAAGCGGCAATTGCGAATGTAAATATATGTTTCATGTTTGGGTTTTAATTTCAAAGGTAATAATTTTATTTACTTGAGTTTAATATTTAATGAGTTTAATTAACGCTTGTCGAGGATTGATCTAATCTTACTCACCTCAGTTTCATCTACTGAAATATAAGAGAGTTCTTCATTCATTGATTGAGGTGAATATACTTCTTGATGATGCACTTTGATTCTTGCAGCAGTGTGAAATTCTTTCGCATTCGTAAACTTTACAATTTTATCAATATTCAAACTATTCAAACCACTACCAGGCATGATAATAATTCTATCCGTGGCCCGATCAATTAAATCTTTTATTAAATCTAATCCATTTATAACAGAAGGTGTTTGGCCACTTGTAAGAATGCGTGAACAACCACAATCAATAATTTTTTCGAGCGATTCAACAGCATCTTTTGTTCGGTCAAATGCACGATGAAAGGTAACTTGCATAGGTTGTGCCAGTGCAACCAAAGCTGATATCCTTTCAATATCAACATGACCATCGCTATCTAATATGCCTATTACAATTCCTTCATAGCCCAAATCTTTACAAAGCGAAATATCATATTTCATTGCTTCAAACTCATATTGGCTATAAACAAAATCACCTCCTCTAGGACGTATAATTGGGAAAATTGGAATAGAAATAATTTCTCGCGCTTTCTTTAGCGTACCATAACTTGGGGTTGTGCCACCATCGTTTGGATTCTCACAAAGTTCAATTCGATTGGCACCCGCTTTTTCTGCTATGAGTGCTCCATCTAAAGTAAAGGTGGCAATTTCTAAACAATATTGATTCATGGGCAATTATTTTTCCTCCGCTTCAAAAAAGTATTCGCTATTCACAATTTGTGGTCCTTCGGCATTATGAATAGCCATTGTAAATTCGGGCAACATCGAATAACAACCAATTTCACCTTCTTTACTCAACGCAATAAAACCAAGTTGAATGGTTTTTGCTTTTTCAACTCCTTTGATCTTTATCAGTCTTTCAATGGCTAGCTTGCATGCTTCTTTTGGTGATTTGCCATATCGCATTGCTTCAACAATGGTATGACTACCACATATTCGCACAACCTCTTCACCTACCC
>DAOOQH010000322.1:0-1952 GCA_035388625.1 Chitinophagaceae bacterium
TGTCAACACTTGCTGGGGTGCATAATTGTTTATTTTTACTCACAATCGATGCAGCGGTGTATTGGGCAATCATCAGTCCACTATCTAAACCTGCTTTTTCTATTAAAAAGGGTGGAAGTCCACGTTGACCACTAATTAATAAATAAGTTCGTCGTTCTGAAATATTAGCCAACTCAGCAACAGCAATGGCTAAATAATCGAGATTGATTGCAAGTGGTTGTCCATGAAAATTACCGCCACTTAATATTAAATCGTCATCGGGAAAAACCAATGGATTATCAGTCACTGAATTAATTTCTTGAGTCACTATTTTTTCTACATGAGCTACCGCATCTCTTGTGGCTCCATGTACTTGCGGTATACATCTAAAACTATATGGATCTTGAACCTGTGTTTTTTTACCATTCGCTATTTCACTTTTATGCAACCAAGTACGCATATGTTTAGCTACTTCTTGTTGTCCTTGATAAGCCCTTACTTCATGAATTTGTGATGTAAAAGGTTCTAGTGTACAATCAAATCCATCGAATGAAATAGCTGCGATGGCCTCGGCCCAATTGAGAAGTTTTTTTATTTTCAGTAAACACCATACGGCATAACTACTCATAAACTGAGTGCCATTTAATAATGCTAAACCCTCTTTACTTTGCAAGACCAATTTCTTCCATTCAAGCGATGAATAAACCTCTTCTGTTTTGCGTTTCTTATTATTAAAATAAACTTCACCTTCACCTAAAATGGGTAAACTTAAATGGGCCAAAGGTGCTAAATCGCCGCTTGCGCCTAAAGATCCTAATTGATAAATAACGGGTAATATATCTAAATTATAAAACTCAATTAATCGATCAGTTAATTCTTTACTCACGCCACTATTGCCATAAGTAAAATTTTTAATTTTTAATAAGAGCATGATTTTCACTATCTCTAATGGAACCTCATTGCCTAAACCACAAGCATGACTAATTACCAAATTTTGTTGAAGTTGACCAATATCTTCTTTCGATATTTTTACATTACATAATGAACCAAATCCTGTATTAATACCATAATACACTTTTGTATCATCTTGCATTTTTTGATCTAAATAATCACGACATTTTTGAATATTAATTTTAGCATTCTCATCCAAACCAATTTTGAGTTGCAAAATATTTTCAAGATCATGAATAGTGAGACTTTCTGTGCCTAAATGATGAATGGACATAGTAATAATATCGTTATAAATAATTAATGAGCATATACTTGGATATGCTTGATTTTAAAACGGCGAAATTATACCAAATCCAACAAAAAAAGCTCAAAAGTCTATTTGTGTTTTAAGCCTTAAATACCTAGTATACGTTTGAAATTCTGAATCGTTATAGACGAATCGCGGCTCAGTAAGCGAAAGAAAAATAATTCGAAAGGCATTTCGTTAAATCCGATTCTATTCTTTTGTGAATTTTATCATCTCAACCTGATTGCCATTTATAATCTTGATAAAATAAATACCTGTATTCAGCATCGATATATCAATTTCTGCTTTGTTTGAAAAACGAATATCTCTTTGCGATAATCTAATTTTTCCTTCTATTGAAAAAATTTCAAAATGAATATCAGTTTCATTTAATCCTTTGTTTTGAATGGTAATTTTATTTTTTGCTGGATTCGGAAATAAATCAAATTTTGACAATGAAATTTCATCTTCATTTGTTTGTATCAAATTCGCTTGACGCGCTGGTTGCGAGCCTGCGCATCCATCAAGTGGTTGGGCAACAAAAAAGTTCGAAGAATTCGGCTGTGATAAAAAGAAATCCGTTGTTGAACTTGGCTGCATTAATATATAGCCATTGATAGGATCCGCATCAAATCTAATACTTGCAGTACTAAGTATGGTTGTTTGTCCACTCGATTTCATCCAAGTATCTGCTTCAGTTAATGTAGTAGAATAAATATTACTCACTGTTATATCA
>DAOOQH010000323.1:0-1948 GCA_035388625.1 Chitinophagaceae bacterium
ATCAGGTGTTTTGGCAACATCTACCAGTACGAGAACCTGTGCAGTAAGTGGTTCCAACTGGCATTATTTTAGAAACAATACCGGACAGGTCATTGCAGCCATTAATAGTAATGGACCTAGTTTGGGTAATGTTACCATGACAGTAACTATTGAGAATGATTTACATCATTCAACATATGATTCTCCGGAACACGGCAATGGCGGTTTAGGCAGAAATGGAGATTGTTTAGGTCAACCTGAACTTTCCATGAGACGATGGTATACAATTACACCATCGATTCAACCAGCTCCTGATACTCCAGCCACCATTAGATTGTTCTTCACTGCTGCAGATTATGCTAACTATGCTTCTGAAATTAGTTCATGGACAACCAGTTTTGCACCTGCTTATCAATTATGTTATGGAGCAACTGCAAACGCAACTGATTTAGCTGTATCAAAAGATCAAACTAATGATATTCCTATTTCTCCTTTACCAGCAAGTGATGGTCCGGACGGAAGTTATGCATATCAATTATCGGTTCCGAGTTTCTCGACATTCCGATTCCACACCAGTGGAGGAATTGGTGCTCCGCTTCCGGTTGAATTGATTTCTTTTACCGGATTTAACGAAGGTGCCAGAAATGTATTAAACTGGACAACTGCGTCTGAATTAAATGCAGATCGATTTGAAGTCCAAAAGTCATCCACAGGCAATGGTGGAGATTGGCAGTATATAGGATTTCAAAAAGCGGTTGGAAACAACCAAGGTCAAAAAGATTATACGTTTTATGACAATGAGCCATTAGTAGGTAATAATTATTATCGCCTGAAGATGATTGATTATGATGGTACTTTTACATACAGCAATAATATCAATATTCCGATATCTGAAGCAATGGTGAATTCATTTGTGAAAATTTTCCCAAATCCTACAAGCGGAAAAGTAACGGTGCAACTGCAATCTACAAAAGAAATTTCCACAGAATTAAGAATTACCAATTTATTAGGACAAACTATTTCGGTAAGTTCTACACAGTTAACGAAAGGCTTAAATCAACTAATAATTGATTTAAACGGACAACCTGCAGGTACATATCTGATTTCATTTACAGATGCGTCAGGTGTTAAACATATAGAAAAGTTGATTAAAAATTAAATTAAATGGATGTCGGTACTAATATACCGGCATCCTTCTTTTACATTACTGGATGCTCTGAATATTGAAATCGGTATCATCCTTAATCGCATGTATTTTAAACGAAGCCAATAATTGATTTTAATGCGTTCAAGAATACCATAACTAGATTTTTAGTTTCCTGTAAGTAAGGTTGAAAATATATTTTATAAAACTATGAAAAAGTTAGGTCTACTCTTTCTACTATTCATCAGAATTGCCATTCAACATGCCATTGCAGACGATACAGCGCCATTTTGTATTAGTTGCAACGAGCCAAATTTAATCGCAGATGTATATATAGTGCCGCCAGATGCTGTGGCAGGACAATTAATAAGCGGTCAGTTTTATCGAATATATGCTTTAGATAAAAGAGTAACGGTAACACAGCATGAAATAGATCTTTTTTTACAGAGCAAAGGTAAAGAATTTATAAAAATTGGCGGTGGTGCTTATTTCCTTGTTGATCAACAAAACAAATTTTCACTAATTGAAATTGTTAGAATAGACGATAAAAATTTTGATCCGCCAAAAATCATTTCGGCTGATGCGGTTATTTCCACTATTCCATTTATTAATATCATACTTCCAAGGAATGATGATAGCAATCACTTGAAAACACAACGTTGATTCATCTCAAATTTCTTTAATAAAAGAGCAGATATGTTGAAATAGCGCTAAATAGTCTATTTTTGTACTCTTAAATAGGCAATTGGAATCAGCAATAAAAAAAATAGCATTCATCGGTAGCGGCAATGTGGCAACTCATTTGGCAAAAGCTTTTTCTAAAAA
>DAOOQH010000324.1:0-1940 GCA_035388625.1 Chitinophagaceae bacterium
AGTGGATCAACAATATCTTTTAAATGCTTCACTGTTTTTTTATATTATGGTACTTGCAAATTTTCAACGAGGTTTAGTACGCCATGGTTTTATGGAGAATAATGATAGCTTTTTAATTTCAATGTTTTATTTGGCTACAGCATTATTGGGACTATCATTATTTAATAAAATGTCTGACATAACTAAGTATATTCTGTTTTTTGGATTTTCATTTTTCGGCATTCTTATCTTAAGTTATTTTCCCATTTCGAAGGATAATAGAATGCTTGAATTGTTTTTAACCAATCATAGTTTTCAAAACTTTAGCGAAGTGTTTAAGCGAAATGATATCGAAGGAAGATGCTTTAAAGCGGGAGATCAACAAACCAATAATCAAAATGATTTTCGGAAATTTTTAGATTCGCATTTGAAAGAAGATCAAACCTTTTTAGATTTTTCAAATTCACCTATACTTTATTCAACTTGTCAAAGAAGGGTTCCGTCATATTTTTGTCAAAGTTTACAAAATACAATTGATGGATATACACAAAAACAACAATTGAAGAGATTAGATACGTCAATGGTGCCAGTTGTCGTGTATTCAAATTATCCGCTAAATTGGTTTGATGCAACCGATCAGGTTCCGAATGCAATGCGATATTATTATTTAGCTGAATTTATTTACAAAAATTATAAACCATTTGGTATTATTGATCATAAAAGTGTTTGGATATTGAAATCGTTAAATTGGGATGCAAGTCAATATGAAGCAGATACTTTAATATTAAAGCCGCAGACCTTTCAATATAAAAAAGCAGCTTTAGCCATACAAAAATACTATGCAAATCAAAGTAATGATAAGCTCAAACCTATTTTTGAAGAGGTTCCAAAATTTGATTCGAGTGTCAACAAACAATTAGTGAATTGTTCAGCAGAGTTAAACCATGGTTCTATATTGGTAAAGATTATTGTATCAAATCCGAATGGATCAACTATTATTTTAAATTTAAAAAGCGGGGATAAAATTATTGGAAGCTTTACTTTTGAATCAGTTATTAACGAATATGAATATATGATAAGATTGAGTAACCAATATGCATGGTTCGAATTTCTAAATAAATCAATTGAAATTGAAACATCAGATGGTATCAAAATTTCGAAGCTTATATTTTTTACGGAACAAGGATTATGAATACTAAACGTTTAATACTTATTGATAAATTAATAGCAAAGCCTTTCGGGCAGGTATTAAATTTATTTGTTCGTTTAGCGGGTCAAATATTCAATATCGATCACAATCTGAATAAGGAATTTAAGACAATTGCTATTTGTAAGTTCAAAGGGATGGGCAGTATTTTGCAGGCCACGCCTATGATGGAGGCATTGCATAAACGTTATCCGAATGCAACCATTATTTTTGTTTCAACATCGGCAAATCAACAATTATTGTCTTCAATACATTATGTGAATAAAACAGTTTTAATCAATGATAAAGGCTTTTTTAAGTTTATCATTTCATCGCTTAAAGCATTGATTACCTTAATTCGCATACGACCAGATGTGTATATAGATTTAGAAATTTACTCTGATTTTAGTACAATATTTGCGGCCTTTACTTTATCGAAAAATAGGTTAGGTTTTTATTTGCGTTCAAGTTCGTTTAGGATGGGTATCTATACACATATGATGTATTTTAATGCAAGTGTACCTATCTCAAAAGTGTATTTACAATTTGCATCTTTATTTGTATCTGATATTGAAAATGCAAAATTGTATCCTTTTTTAGAATTAGATAAAGGTTCAATCACAGATGACAAAGAGTATCTTATCATCAATCCAAATGCTTCAGATTTACGATTGGAAAGAAGGTGGGGCGAGCAAAATTTTATTCAACTGATTCGATTAATAATACATGCTTATCCACAGTATGAAATTCGATTAATTGGTTCAAAAGATGAATG
>DAOOQH010000325.1:0-1809 GCA_035388625.1 Chitinophagaceae bacterium
AAACCAAGTTCCCAACTCATTTGATAACACTCCTTAATTTCTTCGATACTCGCTTCGTTAGGTAAATTAATTGTTTTTGAAATGGCACCACTAATAAATGGTTGTGTAGCACCCATCATTCTAATATGCCCAGAATGATGAATATATCGCTCACCTTTTTTACCACATTTATTGGCACAATCAAATACAGCTAAATGTTCTGGTTTTAGATAAGGTGCACCTTCAAGCATCATGGTTCCGCAAGCGTAATCATTGGCTGCATCCATTTCTTCATCTTTAAAACCTAATTCATCAAGTAATGAAAATAATGGACTCATATATTGTTCAGGTGTAAAGCCTAAACGTTGTAAACATTCTTCTCCTAAATTATAATGATTAAATACAAAGGCAATATCAAATGAAGATTCAACTGCTGCATCTAATTTTTTAAGTTCTTCAGCAATAAACCCTTTTTCGCTTAATGATTGATGATTGATAAAAGGAGCGCCAGCAAATGTGCCATGACCTTTAGCATATTTTACAATGGCATCATTTTCTTTATCAGAATAACCTAAGTTTTTAAGTGCTGTAGGAATACTTTGATTAATGATTTTGAAATATCCACCACCACTTAGTTTTTTAAATTTAACTAAAGCAAAATCAGGTTCAACACCCGTTGTATCGCAATCCATCACTAACCCTATTGTACCTGTTGGTGCAATAACAGTAGCTTGTGCATTACGGTATCCAAATTTTTCACCCATTTGAACTGCATTATCCCAAGCTTTTGTTGCAGCTTTTAATAAATAGTCTGGACAATATTTTGCTTTAATACCTTGAGGTTTTATTTCGATACCATCAAAGGCATCTTGAGCATCGTAAGCTGCGGCGCGATGATTTCGCATTACACGAAGCATATGATGTTTGTTTTCTTCATATTTTGCAAAAGGCCCTAGGTGTTGCGCCATCTCTGCAGAAGTTGAATAAGATACACCCGTCATGATGGCTGTTAAAGCACCGGCAATACCTCTTGCTTCTTCACTATCGTAAGGAATTCCTTGAACCATTAATAATGAACCAAGGTTAGCATAACCTAATCCAAGTGTTCTATAATCATAGCTTAATTGCGCCACTTCACGTGAAGGGAATTGTGCCATTAAAACTGAAACTTCTAATACTACTGTCCATAAACGAGTTACATATTCGTAACCTGCCACATCAAATTGAGCGGTTTCTTCGTTATAAAAACGACGAAGATTCATGGATGCTAAATTACATGCGGTATTATCGAGAAACATATATTCAGAGCATGGGTTAGATGCACGAATTCGTCCACCTTCTGGACAGGTATGCCATTCGTTGATAGTTGTGTCGTACTGTGTTCCTGGGTCAGCGCAACGCCACGCAGCATACGCTATTTGATCCCATAAATCTTTTGCAGGTACAGATTTCATTACATGACCGTCAGTTCGAGCTCTTAAATTCCAGTTTTCACCATTTTCTAAAGCATGAAAGAATTCGTTTGGCACACGAACTGAATTATTTGAGTTTTGTCCACTCACAGTTTTATATGCTTCTCCCTCATAATCGTTGCTATATCCGGCAGCAATTAATGCAGCAACTTTTTGTTCTTCCTCAACTTTCCAATTAATAAATTTTTCAATTTCAGGATGATCTAAATCTAAACAAACCATTTTAGCAGCGCGACGCGTTGTACCACCACTTTTAATGGCACCTGCAGCTCGATCACCTATCTTTAGGAAACTCATGATACCACTTGATGTACCACCTCCACTTAATTTTTCTCCTTCACCTCTAATATTTGAATAA
>DAOOQH010000326.1:0-1788 GCA_035388625.1 Chitinophagaceae bacterium
AATGTTTTGGGCGGCAAACGTGCTTTCCGTTGCAAGTCCTCGTCTCGTTTTGAAGAAACGAGACTGCGGGCTTTTCACTGCAATCACTGCCGCAATACACCACCTCCAATATCAATTGTATTGAAATTCACATTTGAACTGCACTAAACCAATCTTGAATTTTTTATAAAGTACGCTTTACTTCAATTTCTTCAAAGCCTTCGATAATATCACCGGCTATTAAATCATTGAAGCTTTTTAAACCAATACCACATTCCATACCAACTATTGCCTCTTTCGCATCATCTTTGAAACGTTTCAATGATGACAAATCGCCAGTATGTATAACAATACCGTCGCGAATGACATTTACTTTGGTATCACGTTTAATTTTACCTTCCATTACAAAACAACCTGCAATTACGCCGACACCTGTAATTTTGAATACTTCACGCACCTCAATATTACAAACTGCCTTACGCTCAATTTTCGGTTCAAGTAAACCTTCCATCGCGCTTCTAATTTCATCGATGGCATCATAAATAATTGAATAGTAACGAATTTCAATATTTTCATTTTCGGCAATTTTAGCAGCCGATGCAGAAGGACGAACTTGGAATCCAATGATAATCGCATCTGAGGCTGTTGCCAATAATACATCCGATTCTGTAATTTGACCAACTGCTTTATGTACAACGGCAACTGCAATTTCTGAAGTTGATAATTTTTGTAATGAATCACTCAAGGCTTCTACAGATCCATCCACATCACCTTTGATAATGACATTTAATTGTTTGAAATTGCCTAAGGCCAATCGACGACCAATTTCATCCAATGTAATATGTTTCTTGGTTCGCATTCCTTGCTCACGTAATATTTGCGCACGATGTGTTGCTGTTTCTTTAGCTTCATCTTCATCATCGTAAACTTTAAATTTCTCACCTGATTGTGGTGCGCCATTCAGTCCAAGTATTTGAACCGGAACTGATGGACCCGCTAAGTTTTTCTTTTTACCTCGTTCATCACTCATGGCCTTCACACGACCATAAATTGATCCGGCAACTATCATATCGCCAATTTTCAAGGTTCCACTTTGAACTAAAATGGTTGATACAAAACCGCGCCCTTTATCTAAAGAGGCTTCTACAATTGTTCCATTTGCAAAACGATCGGCATTGGCTTTTAAATCTAAAATTTCAGCTTCTAATAATATTTTTTCTAGGAGTAGATCGATATTCAAACCTTTCTTTGCAGATATTTCTTGCGACTGGAATTTACCACCCCATTCTTCAACCAAGATATTCATTCCAGAAAGCTGCTCTCTAATTTTTTCAGGATTAGCGCCATCTTTATCTACTTTATTTATTGCAAAAATCATTGGCACACCAGCAGCTTGCGCATGACTAATAGCCTCACGTGTTTGTGGCATGATGGCATCATCAGCGGCAACAACTATGACAGCAATATCAGTTACTTTGGCTCCACGAGCACGCATGGCGGTAAACGCTTCATGCCCCGGTGTATCAAGAAATGTTATTTGTTTTCCATTTTCTAATGTTACCTCATAGGCACCGATATGTTGTGTAATGCCTCCAGCCTCACCAGCAACCACATTGGCACTTCTGATATAGTCAAGTAGTGAAGTTTTACCATGATCCACATGTCCCATGATAGTTACAATAGGTGGACGAGATTTCATATCCTCTGGCTTATCATCTACTTCTAATTCTTGTTCGGCTTCTTGTTCGAGGTTAATGAACTCTACTTCAAATCCAAATTCGCTCGCCACTAGCTCAATTACCTCTGCAT
>DAOOQH010000327.1:0-1774 GCA_035388625.1 Chitinophagaceae bacterium
TAAAGAATCAACGAAGAATTGATTATTATTCATTGCTCTGAAAGCTCTTCTAGCATTGATACGACCATAACCATAAATAAAATCAGGACCAGCATTTCCTAAATCATCGGCAGTATTCATTACTAATGCTTTCATTAGTCCGCTATATGGATCAGCACCTGCATGAGTTTCACGATAAGCTTGCCACAAACTTGCTAAGGTGCCCGCCACACCAGGGCAAGCCATTGAAGTACCTGTAAACGAATCGTATGTATTATCGGGTTGAGTAGAATATACATCGGTACCTACCGCAACCAGTTCAGGTTTAATTCTACCATCTTCTGAAGGACCTCGACTTGATGAAGGTGCAATGACATCGCTATTTGTAACATTACCAACTGCAATTACATTTTTTCCAGCTTTATAGCCTCCAGTAATTGTAAAGTATCCTTGAGGTACACCGCCACATGAACCGCCACCACTATTTCCAGATGAATGTACACTCATTAAAGAAAATTTCGAATTAATTAATACATCAGCATCTTTAGCATCTGAATCATATCCCACATTACAACCTTGACCTAAAGAATTGCTTGTAATACGAACGCCATCGGTGGTATAATCGAGTGGGGCATCAAATAAATTGTCATAGTCTGAGTAGATATGAAGATCTGAACCTCTTGCATGACCAGAAGTAATTGGATCAAAATTTCCTCCTCCACCAACAATACCAACTACATGATCGGCATGAGTACCAAAATTAGAAGTCGTATGAGGAAATAATCTTCCTTCAAAATCAATATGAGGACCAACTGTACCATCATCGCCAACCGCTACTGAAACGCCTGTTCCATCATAATGTAAACCAGTTGCGTAGGATGCATCAATTGTATTTACTCGATGATTTGTTCTTTCTTTTAAATTTTCAACAACGGTAGGTGCTGAGGTCGTTTGAATAAATTTCACCCAAGGATAATTTGCTAAAGTTTGAATATCATTTTCAGATATTTCAACCAACGCAGATGTCTTATTTTTCCATGAATTAAAAGTGATTTTATTTGATAAGAATAAGGTCTTGCCATTTTCTTGATTGATTGATGGCATAATATCAACCAACACTTCGATTATTCCATTCCCTTTCTCCATCCATGTTGGAAAAGGTCGTTGTAAAAGTTTGGGTGCAATTTTATATTTTGCTTCGAAAGGGATTATGCTTCTAATATGATAGTTGGCTAAACTATTTATATCGAATGATTTTGGCACTGCAGCAAGAAACGCCCATTGGGGAAAATAATCATAAAACTCGATTCCGGTGGCCTTTGAAATTGTTTGGCGCTCTAATTCTGATATTGATTTCGCAAATTGCAATAAGCAATATGTTTTATCAGAATATTGATAATTTGTCCAATTTTCAAAGTCTTGGATCGATTTCACGTTCTCAACTGGGGTAAATGCCCCCGATTTCATATAAAGAGTTTGAGCGTGAAGAGAAAAACTTAAAAGGGTAAAAGCAATTAAGGCAATATGTTTCATATACGAGTTTAAGAGGGATAAAAGTATATATAAATTTTGAAAGTGTCAACTTTAGTTGAAAGACTCATGAAAAGCTTAAATCGTTGGCTAGAATTGTAGGTATTTTGATGATTAAAGTAAATAGAATCAGAGCAGATTTCAATGATTAAATACTATGATGCACCAAATTAAAAATGAGATTGCTTCGTCGTTCCTCCTCGCAAAGACGTGGCACTTTTATGTTAGTACCGTCACTGCGAGGCACGAAGCAGTCTGAGTTTGA
>DAOOQH010000328.1:0-1772 GCA_035388625.1 Chitinophagaceae bacterium
ATTTTTTAGTAATGGCTTTTGCCTCATTATGACTTGAGGAATTATCGAATATTTCTTCAAAGCATCCTCGAACATAACCTATACAAGAACCAGATGGAGCTACAATAATTTCATCACCAGAAAAATCATGAATAAATTTTTCACTTACAGCTTTTGCTTCCTTCATAAACCCAGCATTGTAAGCAGGTTGGCCGCAACAGGTTTGATTAGGATTATACGAGACTTTACATCCAACCTTTTCTAAAATTTTAACCATATTCATACCAACTTCAGGATAAAGTTGGTCAACAAAACAAGGGATAAATATTTGTACGTTCATGTATTATTGCTTTAATGAATTCTTAAAAGCCAACATTTTCAAAGCGGCGATGGCCGATTCCTCACCTTTATGACCATGCTTTCCGCCTAACCTATCAAACGCTTGTTGCTCAGTATTGACAGTGAGTACGCCAAAAATAATTGGACTTTCAATTGTTATATTTAGCTGAGTAATTCCTTCGACAACTGATTTGCAAACATACTCAAAATGAGGTGTTTCGCCTTTGATCACACAACCGAGGGTAATGTACGCATCAGCAGGTTGGGTTCGATGGTATTGCGCTATTGTAAAAGGTATTTCAACAGCCCCAGGAATTTGAATTTCTTGAATTTGAATTTGAGGAAACTCATTTAATATTTTCTTTGCACCCTTTAGAAGCTCAGAAATAATTTCAGTATTCCATTCGGTATAAATTAAAACAACCTGCGAACTTGGAATTTGCAGGTTGCTATAATTAAGTAAAATAAGATTTTGTTCTTCTGGAGTCATCGACTATGGATTGTAATCACCTAAACGAGCTAAGTATTTATCCATATTACGAGCTTGTGTACTCATCGGAAATTCATCCTTAATACGACGATACATTTTTTTTGCATCATCTAATTTATTATTTAATTCGTATGCCATACCAGCTCTCTCAAGATACAATGGTGTCAACAAAGTATTATCGACATCGCTTGCAGCGTCTAAATATGATTTAAT
The DNA here is from genome assembly GCA_035388625.1 of Chitinophagaceae bacterium. Taxonomy (GTDB): domain Bacteria; phylum Bacteroidota; class Bacteroidia; order Chitinophagales; family Chitinophagaceae; genus OLB11. Next base: position 1,022 of record DAOOQH010000328.1, read on the forward strand.
TGCATCGTCTGTTTTTCCTTGTTCCATTAGGGCATCACCTAAGGCACCTTTTGCAACATTGGTAACCATCGTTCCTTTGCCATCAAATTCACGTAAGTGTTTTTCAGCATTTTTGAAATCACCTTTTTTAAGGAAGCAAACACCTGCATAATAATGAGCAAGGTTGGCAGCTGGGGTACCACTGTATTTATCAATAATTTTTAAAAATCCAACATTATTCCCATCTCCATTTAATGCCCAATTCAATGAGTCCATTCCAAAATAAGTTTGTGCTCTAAATATTGCATCGTTTGATTTTTCAACACGTGGCCCTTTGAAAAAACGAGTATATCCAACTATACCAACAACAACTGCTAATATTCCGATCAATACATTATTGATCATTTTTTTATTTGTTTCATACCACGACTCAACGGTTCGTAACTTCTCAATTCCCGAGGCATCTATTTCTTCAGCTGGTGACACGCCAGTTGTAACTGCACGTGGAGCTGTATATTTATCCATTTTTGACATACTAATATAGTTTTATTTCTAATAGGTTTATTTCAAACGTGGGCAAAAGTAATAAAAAACTTTAATTAATTGATGAATCCCTATAAAAAAAACTAGGCGATATAATGGACGTATTAATAGGATATCCGTTAAAATTTAATTAATTGAGTGCCAATGACTTGATTATTCGAAATACAACGAATTTGATAGGTGCCACTAGAAAGCAGATTCATTGGTAAATTCTCCTCATGTTGACCTG
>DAOOQH010000329.1:0-1757 GCA_035388625.1 Chitinophagaceae bacterium
GCATGACCTCAAGCTTAATCGAAGCACCTTTGATGTACTTCGAGTCCTCAGTATGTCGCTTTTCGACAAGACTCCGATAAGGGAACTCTTCGAAAAGCCAGAAATTGTGGATGATATCATTGAAGTCAGCAGTGCTCAATTGTGTTTTAATTTTTAGTGGACACTAATGAAGCTAATTACTAACGTAAATGGAATCAAAATGAAAACAAAAAAACTACAAATTAGCACACTAATCATCTTATTACTAATGCTTTTAGTAGGTTGTAAAAAAGATAACATAGAGATTGATTGTTTAATTTGTGAAGCAGAAGATAACTCACTTCACGAAGGGCAAATGATACTTGGAGAACGGCTTGAAGATCCCTATAATCTTCAGAATATGTTAAAAGCTTATTCGATTCTAAAGTCAACTTCTGGAGATGTGCCAGATATCCAGATAAAGCCAAATTTCAATTATGTTCGTATTTTACCAAGCAATGAAAAGGAATGGCAAATCCTTAAGAGTGACTCCTCTCTGGTTCTTTTTGATTACCCGCTTGATGTAGAGATTGTTCAACCAGGGACTTATTATCATGATCCAACTCTACCAATTGATGCTATTACTTGGCAATACACCGTTATCCCTATTGAAAAGGCAATTCCCTCATTCCAACATGAAGTATTATATCAAGTATTCATTCCATCCTCAGCAATCGATGAGACTAAAAGCCTTTCAATTGATTTGGTCAGGTTTTATGAAACTCTTGAATATGAGTCAGTAAAACTAACTGGTAACTTGCCTAAAAGCGGAACAATTGAAAAAAGCACAGAAGGGATAGCCGCACAATGGACACCTAAAGGAACAATTAAGGTGTGGGATAATCTACTTGCAAGGTACATTCCACTGACTTACGCTAGTGTGCATGCACGATGGTTTACTCATGTAGAAACAGACCTAACGGATATAAATGGATACTTTGAGACTGATGAATTCAGATATGAGGTAAATTATGCAATTAAATGGGAACGATCATATTATGATATTAGAAATGGTGATCTACTTCAAGCATGGTATAATGGACCCAAACAAAAAGGGGACTGGAATCTAAATATTATTGGTGGTGAATCAATTATGTATGCTACAATCCATCGGGCTGCTTACAGGCATTTTTACGGAGATAATTTAGGTATTTGGCGTCCAATTCTAATGGATGGTAGCAAAACCAAAATATGTTACATAGACAAATATGGTACAGGTGTGTTTTGGGGAGATTGGAGTAGTGGTGGGATTCTTCCGGATATAAGGATATGGGGCAAAGACTATGCTGGAAATTATAGGAATACAAATATAATATTCGGATTCACCGCTCATGAGCTTGGTCATCAATCCCATTCTCAGTATATGGGGAATATTCAATTTTGGCAAACTTCAAAAGTCATTTATGAAAGTTGGGCACAAGCCGTTGAATGGGCCTTGACAAATGATGAATACCATTTGCAAGGTAACAAGTATGGTGTTACTATGGCAATAAATTATAATCACGAGGGCGGTAACCAAACCTGGACAAAAAGTCTAGAGAATTGGGAATATTCACCAATTTTTATTGATCTCATTGATAATTACAATCAAAGAGAAATGGGTTCGATTTACCCCAATGATTTAATTACCGGATTTTCATTATCGTATTTAAACTCAAATATTTTACGAGATTCTTATGGACTAACTAGTGTCATGTCAACTATAGTATGACGTAATTAAATATTTTGTATCTTTATCA
>DAOOQH010000330.1:0-1740 GCA_035388625.1 Chitinophagaceae bacterium
AACAGTAAATGTACCATGCGGTATGAGCTATCTCTGGGTTTCACCTGGTGATGGAAATACTTATAGTGTATCGGGTGTTTATACCTATACAGTTGCGAATACAAATTGTGGTGTAGATTCTCAAATACTTAATTTAGTAGTTGCACCATGTTCCGACACACTCAATCTCAGATGCTTTATTGAATGTTATATGGACGGAGCAAATACGATGAGACCAGTATTATTAAATCAAGGAATAGGAAATTCTTTAACCGATTGCGATAATATTACAGTAGAAATTTATGATAATAATAAGGTCTTTATAGCTACCGCTAATCCTATGCTTGACATTTTTGGAAATGCAGTCTGTGTATTTACACCAGCCCTTAATATAACTACTCAAACCTATTATATTAAAGTAATGCACCGAACAACCATTGATACTTGGTCGGTTCCTATTACTTACACACCTGGTGTTACATTAAATTATGATTTTTCAATTGCCGCTACCCAAGCTTTTGGAGCGAACCAAGTGCAAGTATCAAGTAGTCCGAATGTTTTTGCAATGTATAGTGGAGATATTGTGAAGGATTGTAATATAGATTTACTTGATAATTCAAGTCTAGAATTAGCAGCTCAATTATTTCTATTTGGGTATTTTCCAGAAGATTTAAATGGTGATGGAAATGTTGACTTATTAGATTTTCCATGTTTGGAATTTAATATTAACGCTTTCATATTTTGTCAAGAACCTTAATAAAAACGTATTCATAATTCTAATAAACAGTCATGCATTGACGGTGGGTGAAATTAAAAAATTAAGCCCATTGTCAGTGCTCACTAAACCTCACTAATTAAAACAATCTAATTTAAATTAAAATAAAACTTAACTAAAATGTTAGCAAATAAAATCCAATCGATAAAAATATATCTGGCTTTATTAATAGCTATGATCATTACAAATACTAGTATGGCACAATCACATGTGACCATGAGTTTGAAAAATATAAAAGCAAATATGAATACGATCGAGTATGATTTGTATATCATCAATGATGGCAACTCAACACTAAAATTAGGTGCATGTTCGTACGGTATTAATTATGATAATGATATTGCAAATGGAGGCGATATATATTTTTCATATCTTGATAACTCTAAAGAACAAGCATTACAAAGCTTAACCAATTTTTCAACTTCTATATCAAAAGCTGGGAAACCAACCCAAGCTCGAATGACCAATACAATTGGCCGACGTGAATCAGCTCCACTTTTAAATCCTAATATTCCATACAAAATAGGAAGATTTCGTTTAACCAATACTGTATCATGGAAGCAAAATAGTAATCCTCATTTTACATTACACGAAACCACAACGGTTGGCTTAACTACAACACAAGTAATTGTATATGTCAATGATGAAAAAATATCAACTGTGCTTTCTCCCAAATCAAACACTGTATCTACTGAAGTAGAGACATCACCATTACTGAATGAAATAAAACAAAGTACAAACAATCAATCAGAAGGAAATGCATTAATGAGTGACAAAAATTTTATTAAGGTATATCCAAACCCAGCGTTTGAAACCTTAAATATTGATTTTAATGCAAAACAAAATAGTCGTTTGTTTATTAATATAATGGATATGCCGGGCCGTATGGTAAAGCAAATTCAGTTAAATGTTACTGAAGGAATGAATACGCTAAATCTCGATTTGAGTGAATTAAACAAGGGGATTTACACAATCACAATAGTTGA
>DAOOQH010000331.1:0-1736 GCA_035388625.1 Chitinophagaceae bacterium
TACTTTTGGTAATGCCGTTCGGGTGCAAACACTTGTGAATAGTCGAAATAAAACAGGCGAACCAGAAATATTTCAAACTGCGTTTAATTCGGTTTATAATGATGATATTTTTAATGGTGGACGATTGCCTGTTACTTTAGACATCGGTTATGATAAATCGAAAGATTATACAAATGAAGAATTTAATACATTAGGCTTTATACATAGAGGTGATACCATCACAGTAAAGTGGAGTGCCATTGATAATAAAGTTTTTACCTTTTGGGAAACCCTCAGTTTTTCGCAAGGAAGTATTGGAAATCCATTTGCCTCACCCACCAAAATTCAAAGTAATATTCCAGGGGCCTTGGGTGTTTGGGCTGGTTATAATGCGCGATTTTATACTATTGTAGATACGTTAAAATAAAAGATTAGATTATGAATACAAACAAGATGACGAATAATGAAATTAGTAAACTTCTTCAATTAGAAGACAAATTTTTCTCAGTATTGCGGTAGTGATTGTAACGGAAAGCCCACAGACATAAGCCTGACGCATGCGGCAGGCGAATGGCGAGGACTTGAAGTGAAAAGCACGGCAACCGCCCAAAGGAATTAAAAATTAGAAGCATTAAATAAAATTTAAAATAGTATAAAAAGTAAATTATGTCAAACGAAATAGAAAAAGTAAAATTATTAATTATAGGATCTGGTCCAGCAGGGTATACCGCAGCTATTTATGCGTCGCGTGCAAATTTAAATCCAGTGATGTATCAAGGTTTACAACCAGGTGGTCAATTAATGATTACCACCGAAGTTGAAAATTATCCTGGTTATCCTGAAGGCGTTATGGGGCCAAAAATGATGCAAGATTTTGAAGCACAAGCAAAACGAATGGGAGCGGATATTCGATGGGGTATTGCTACCAAAGTTGATTTTTCAACACGACCTTATAAAGTTGAAATTGATGAAGAAAAATGGATTGAGGCGGATGCAATTATTATTTCAACAGGTGCTTCAGCAAAATGGTTAGGCATTCCAGAAGAAGAAAGATTAGCAACAACGGGTGGTGGTGTGAGTGCTTGTGCTGTGTGTGATGGGGCCTTTTTTAAAGCAAAGGAGGTTGCTATTGTAGGCGCAGGAGATACCGCTTGCGAAGAGGCGATGTATTTAAGTAAAATGTGTAGTAAGGTTCACATGATGATTCGAAGTGAAAAAATGAGAGCTAGTAAAGTGATGCAAGAAAGGGTATTAGCAACACCAAATATTCAAGTGTATTGGGATACTGTGATTGACGAAATTCATGCAGAAGAAAAAATAAGTGCACTAACTGTAAAGAAAAACAAAGATCAATCTAAGACTCATATTCCTGTAAGTGCTTTATTTGTAGCAATTGGTCATAATCCGAATAGCGAAATTTTTAAACCATTTATTGAAATGGATGAGGTAGGGTATATCAATACACAGCCCGGCACAACGAAAACAAATATGGAAGGTATTTTTGCAAGTGGTGATGTGCAGGATAAAACGTATCGTCAGGCGGTAACAGCAGCTGGCAGTGGTTGTATGGCAGCATTAGATGCAGAGCGATATTTGAGTGAGCATGGTTTGCACTAAAAAGAGTTTGTAGAAATGCTTTGTTTAAGTGAATTGATTGTTGTAGGCTATAATTGATAACAAAAGAAAATTTGTAAACGTCTTACATGTAGATTTACTAAGTTAATTAAATTTGGGAATGAATATATTTTGTTTAAATA
>DAOOQH010000332.1:0-1735 GCA_035388625.1 Chitinophagaceae bacterium
GAACCGCCGGTATGTTTAAGAAACTACAATTGGTTTCATCAGCAGCATTTAGTATCGGACATGGTGGTAATGATGCACAAAAAGTAATGGGAATTATTGCCGCAGCTTTAGTTGCAAATGGAGATTTGGTTGATATTAAGTCAATGCCCGATTGGATTCCGCTTGCTTGTTATGCTGCCATTGGCCTCGGAACATTAAGTGGTGGTTGGAAGATTATTAAAACCATGGGGACCAAAATAACAAAAGTGACTCCTCTTGAAGGTGTTTGTGCTGAGACAGCAGGCGCAACTACATTGTTTCTAACTGAACAAATGGGTATTCCAGTATCGACAACACATACTATTACAGGTGCCATTATCGGTGCAGGCGCGTCTAAGCGTTTAAGTGCTGTAAGATGGGGTGTAACAATTAATTTATTATGGGCTTGGATACTAACAATTCCTATCAGTGCTATACTTGCAGGTTTGGTGTATTGGGTTACAAGCTTCTTTGTAAAGTAATAGAACAAATATTCGGTCAAATGACTGTATGAATTAATTAAATTATTTTCCTCGAATAATCACACGCTCAATCAAATTACTGCCATATGCATAAGGCAAATAAGCCAATGATGGAATAGGTTTAGTGAGTATTAAATTGGCCAGTTTACCTTTTTGAATACTTCCTAATTCGTTTTGCACTTCCATCGCAATGGCACCATTGATTGTACACGCATTAATGGCTTCTTCAGGTGTCATTTTCATTTGTGAGCATGCGAGTGAAAGAATGAAATTCATATTACCACTCGGACAAGATCCTGGATTATAATCGCTCGCTAAAGCAACTGGCAAACCTGCATCAATTATTTTTCGGGCAGGTTGATAATGCATGGCTAAAAAGAATGCAGCACCTGGCAATAGGGTAGGCATCGTGTTTGAACTTAATAAACACTTAATCTCCTCATCATCCATCGTCTCTAAATGATCAACACTAATTGCGTTGTGTTTTACGCCAACTTGTATACCTCCGCTATTATATAATTGATTAGCGTGTACTTTTGGTTTTAGTCCGTATCGAATTCCTGCTTCTAAAATTCGATCTGTTTCATCAACACTAAAAAAACCTTTTTCGCAAAACACATCAATATACTCTGCTAAACCTTCATGAGCTACCTGAGGAAGCATTTCATCAATAATGAGTTTAATAAATCCATCATGATTCTCACGATATTCTAAAGGGTAAGCATGTCCAGCCAAGAAAGTAGCTTTAATACTCAAATCAGAATTCTCTTTTAATTTTCGAATAACACGAAGCATTTTTAATTCGCCTTCAGTGCAAAGTCCATATCCGCTTTTAATTTCAATGGCACCTGTTCCCAGTGCTTTTATTTCTTCTAAACGTTTGAAAGAGATATCATATAATTCCGATTCACTTGTTTGATTTAATCTCTTCGCAGAATTTAATATACCACCGCCTCGCTGTGCAATTTCTTCATAACTTAATCCATTAATTCGATCTATAAATTCATGTTCACGTGAATGCGAAAAAACCAAATGAGTATGCGAATCACACCAAGCCGGTAATACCATACCACCCTTCATATCTATCACTTTATCAACTTGTAAATCAGCATTCAATGAATTCATATCGCCAAATTCGTGTATCAATTCATTATCAATAAGCAACCAAGCATTCTCTAAAATAGGAAGACTTTTCATCTCTTTCCCTTTGATGCTCTTTGTAATATTGCCCTCAG
>DAOOQH010000333.1:0-1723 GCA_035388625.1 Chitinophagaceae bacterium
AATCCTACACCAATGGCTTGTCAAGATACGATTTCTTCATGCGAGTCGCCAATCTCAAGTAATAGTGCTCAATTTTGTTTAGATTCTATTGTAGGAGCTGTCTCTTGTTTTGGAACTGGTGTTGATGTGAATTTTTATGGCGACCAAAGTTTATTTCTTCCAATTACACCTACTTGTTATCATACAAGTAGTACAAATTATATTTATTCGAAAGTGACAATTCCATCGACTGGCTGTTATTCATCAGATACCGTTTATTTAGAAGTTATTCCTACACCGCAATTTCTAGCGAATCCATTGGTTGGAAATGCATGTGCACCAGCCTGTATCGATGTAGCCTCATTAATTAATCCGTTTACACCAGCCGCAGGATCTGATACGTTATATTATGAAGATCCTGCCTGTACAATTCCTCATCCTAATCCGCATTGTGTATTTAATGTTGATACGATTTATATCGTTTTTAAAACGCCAACCATTCCATATTGTTCGGATACCACAACAGCTTATATAAACATTATTCCGGCCTTAAATTATATTGTGAATCAAGATACATTTTTAAATTTTTCAATTTGTGGTTCAGTTGGTTGTAATAATATTACACTTGCCGATGGAAATTTAGAAACCGCTTTCACTTCTACCGATTGCCGCAAAGTAGCCAGTGTAAAAGATTTAGCAAATGGTGTTTCATTAGGTAGCACTTCTGTTTGTGAAGAAATTGATTGTTCAGTTCAATTTCATAATGGCCAACCTTATGTCAATCGAAATTATCAAATCACACCATCAGTGAACGATAGTGCTGAGGTTTGCTTGTATTATCTGGCTCAAGATTTTGCGGATTTTGAGGCTGCTGCTATTGGTGCTTCGTGGCCTTCTCCTTTTATGGATCCATTTAGTACATTATGTATTACACAGGTTGACAATGGCAATATATACACGCCAGGACATACTGCCATTTCAATTCCTAATTCGGCCATTACACCAAGTTTTGATCCACTGACTCAGGTTTGGCAAATCTGCTTTAAGGTTGATAGTTTTTCATATTTCTATTGCAGTACATGCAATCCTTTAAATATTCCTTTACCAGTTTCATTATCAAGTTTTACTGGAAAACGAGTAAATGGGATTTCTGAATTAAAATGGACGACAGCAAGTGAAAGAAACAATGACTATTTCGTTGTTCAACGAGGTAAAGACGCAAAATCGTTTTCAAATCTTTCGAACAAAATAAATACAAAAGCTGTTAATGGTAACAGCACTTCAGCGATTTCTTATTCTTTTGATGACATGTCGCCATTTAATGGACATAATTATTATCGCTTACAACAAGTAGATATTGATGGCAATACCAGTTATAGTGAAATATTAGATATTTATTTTGGCGAAGAAACAATGGTCACCTTATATCCAAATCCTGTTAATGATGTTTTGAACTTTGAGATCAACACACCAAAGTCTTCATCCGTTATGACAAAAATTATGGATGCTACTGGCCGTGTTGTTAAAACAGTTGAAATGTATTTACAAGCTGGAAATAATATCAATCAAGTAGATATGAAATCTTTGGCAGATGGCATGTATATGATTAGCATCACAAATAATAGAGGCTTAAATTATACTCAAACTGTTCGAAAAAATTAAGAGAAATTGGCTTTATAACAAATTAGATTAGGTAACGATACCAACGTTAGATGGAACTTAATCCAAAGTCTAATTTTGCATC
>DAOOQH010000334.1:0-1695 GCA_035388625.1 Chitinophagaceae bacterium
ATTCTAAAAAGAGCTTTAGACATTGACAAGGCAAATTGATGCAATACTAGCATTGATTCATTCGATTATAATTTTTATCTTTAATTCAATTGCATGGAGACAACCATTTTATACCATCATCTAGTTGATATTCATTCGGAGACAATATATCCTGCACGAATTGAAATTCAAGGAAATAAAATTGTGTCTATTGGTGCTACCGATGAGGTTTGTCAACATTATATACTACCTGGCTTTATTGATTCGCATATTCATATTGAGAGTTCGATGTTGATACCATCTGAATTTGCTCGTTTAGCTGTAAAACATGGAACGATAGCAACCATTAGCGATCCACATGAAATCGCAAATGTATGTGGTGTAAAAGGTGTAGAGTATATGATTGAGAATGCAAATAAAGTTCCATTTAAGTTTCATTTTGGTGCGCCATCATGTGTGCCTGCAACAAGTTTTGAAACTGCAGGTGATATTATTGATTCCAACAATATCGAAACATTACTTCAACGCGATGATATTTATTTTCTTTCTGAAATGATGAATTATCCTGGGGTTCTTTTTCAAGATGAAGAAGTGATGAAGAAGATTGAATCGGCCAAAAAATATAATAAACCTGTAGATGGTCATGCGCCAGGTTTGCGTGGCGAAAAAGCGAAGCAATATATAGATGCTGGAATTAGCACCGATCATGAATGTTTTACAAAAGAAGAAGCACTTGAGAAGCTTAGTTACGGGATGAAAATTTTGATACGTGAAGGAAGTGCTGCTAAAAATTTTGAAGCCCTTATTGACCTCTTACCTGATTACGAAAATGAAATGATGTTTTGTTGCGATGATAAACATCCTGATGAATTGATATTGTATCATATCAATGATCATGTAAAAAGAGCCTTAGCAAAAGACATTGATCTTTTTAAAGTTTTGAAAGCGGCTTGTTTAAATCCTGTATTACATTATAAGATAGATATTGGTCTTTTACGAAAAGATGATAAAGCTGATTTTATTGTAATAGACAATTTAAAGGATTTTACTATTTTAAAAACTGTCATTGATGGTATCACTGTATTTGAAAATGGCGAATCAAATATTCAATCCATTGAGGAAAGAGTCATTAATCAATTTTCATGTAGTTTAAAACAAGTCAATGATTTTGCCATTGAAATTGAATCTACCCCGAAAGATATGTTAGTAATTGAGGCGAAAGATGGTCAACTTATTACATCTACCTTTCATGTTGCACCAAAGATTGTGAACAAAGAAATTGTAAGCGATATTGAACAAGATATTTTGAAAATAGTGGTTGTCAATCGATATCATAATGCACCCATCGCGAAAGCATTTATAAAAAATATTGGATTAAAGAGCGGTGCTATTGCGAGTACAGTGGCACATGATAGTCATAATATTATTTGTGTTGGAGTTAATGATGCAGAAATTTGTAATGCAGTCAATGCTTTAATTGAATGCAAAGGAGGTATTTCGGTGGTTCATCGACAGCAAAAATTTGTAATGCCCTTACCTGTTGGCGGACTTATGAGTAATGAAAGAGCTGAAGATATTGCATATAATTATTCAATGGCAGATCAAAAGGCGAAAGAATTAGGAAGTAAACTATCTGCACCTTTTATGACACTTTCATTTATGGCATTATTGGTAATACCTCAATTGAAGCTGAGCGATAAAGGATTGTTTGATGGC
>DAOOQH010000335.1:0-1535 GCA_035388625.1 Chitinophagaceae bacterium
GAGTTCACAAAAATTACATCCCACTCCTTTCACATCAGGATTCTCTATCACACTGAGTCCATCTCCTATACCATTCCGATGACCAATATATAATTTATTATTAGGACCCAAATACATATTTGAATAACCATTAAAATAATCCCATGCTGTATCAATACCATGAATATATGACCATTGAGTGGCCGTATCATTATCCCATAAATCTAATTGTTTAATACTAAAATAACTGCTGAGATAAAGAAACCTTCCATTCGGTGAAAAACATAAACCTTCTGTAAAATTCTCCATACATGTTGTATCATTTATGTCAAAACATGATGATGGACGCGTAGCATATTCCTTTGGATTACTCAGAACGCCAGTGCAACGATCAAAATCTGCAACAAAAAACTTACCCGGTGTATTTATAGGATTGATCGGTGCTTGTTCTCCACCTCCACGAATACAAACTGCGTATTGATCACCTTGCTCACTAAACATGGCCTGACCACTTTGATCCCATTTTCCAAAATGAGGTTCAGAAAACCCTTGAATCCCATAATTATAAATACTATCGGCTGTAACCAAAAACTTATACACCATATTCGTATCATGGGCTTGCTTAAACAACCACCAATTCATTCCATCGCCATGTCGGCATGCCATCATATTCGTCTTGCTTAATTTGACATTCTCTAATAATACTTCCGACTTTTTAGTAACCTTGCCTTGACCCGCATTGGCATTCATATCTATTTTATGATAAAGTAATAAATCAAATAAGGCACGGCCAGTACTTGGTACATTCCAATAATTAAGTATCTCAAAATCACTGGCGGTAGGTGTAATTAAATAATATTGATTATTGGGAAAGGGAAGGAATATTGATGTTTGAGAAATGTAACTTGAACCAAAATACTTAATATATAATTCGTCGGAGACTAAAGTATCACCATTATCGATTAATGTAGTTTGCGCATTATAAATATTATACCCATCAGAAATCAAAATAAGATCTCCATTTGAATTGCAAATATTTGAATGCCCTTTTGTAAAATAGGGGCTATATACAGTATCTAGAAAGGCATTTGATGTATTAAGCCCATTAAAAGTTGTTGTAAAACTAACACCAGCACCTTGTACCCAAACCTTGTCACGAAGGCTTTGAGATTGGCTTGTAAAAAAACAAGAACTGATTAATAGTATTGTGAGGATATTTTTCATTTAAGAGCTTTATTCCTTTACAAATTTCTTTATCACTCCTTCGCATTTAATAAAATAGATACCACTAGGTAAACTTGAAATATCAATCAATGATTTATAATAAGAATTGATTTCACCAGAAATTAATACTTGCCCCATAGTATTATAAAGCGAATAATTAGATTGTTTTATACTTGAATGATTAAACTCAAGTGTGAGATGTGAACTGGCTGGATTAGGATAAATAAGAAGATGGGGAGTTTCAGTATTTAGATCAGATGTATTTAAAGGCCAACAAGTGCCTCCAACTGGTGCAGCACCTAAATCATAATTGGGCATACAGGGCGGTGTTG